>CAYMXG010000319.1:0-3304 GCA_964394115.1 uncultured Enterobacteriaceae bacterium
TGCCAGTACATCCCTGTACATCGCCGCTTGCATGTTCCCGACGCAAGCGTCATACAGTACATCCCTGTACATAAAAACCCGCCTGACGCGGGTTTTCGGCTTTTATGTCCCGGGATGCGCGGGCCGCCGCGGTTCAGGCAGCCTGCAAGGTGTAACTCCGTAGCGTACGGGCAAATTCCTGTAATGCCTTTATGCCGGTGGACTCGGCGGCTTCACACCAGTTTCGCAGGCCTTCCAACAGGCTATCGTGCGAAGCGGTTCGCTCCTGCCACAAAGCCTGCAGCCGCTGCCGGAATTCATAGGCCACTCTCAGTGCCGGGTGGCGTGCCAACAAGGCCTCCAGGTGCTGCACCCCTCCCGCGTCCACCAACCGCTCATGCCGCAGCAACAGGCGCCGCCCGCGGCGCAATACGTCGCGCGCCGCCCGGTCCGCGCCCACCCGTTCCTCCTCATACACCGTGCCAATGACATCGCGCGCGTACTGCGCCATTACATGCAATTGATTTTCGATCACGGCCTGCACGGTCTCCAGATCGATATGCTGTTTGCCCCGGTCGATCAGCGGGACTGGGGGCAGCTTGCGTACCCGCGCAAGTCCCAACACCTGCATCACGCGTATGTAACACCAGCCCAGATCGAATTCATACCAGCGGCTGGAAAACCGCGCAGAACTGGCAAAAGCATGGTGATTATTGTGCAACTCCTCGCCGCCGATAAGTATGCCGAAGGGAATAATGTTCGTGGATGCATCCGGAGACTCAAAATTACGGTAACCCCAGTAATGTCCGGCGCCGTTGACCACGCCGGCTGCGAAAAACGGGATCCACATCATTTGCACCGCCCAGATGGTAAGGCCGGGCGCGCCGAACAGGCACAGGTTCAGCGCCAGCATGATTAAGATGCCGTGCCACGAACGCCCGCCATATACATTGCGCTCCAGCCAGTCATCCGGAGTCTCGTGGCCGAATCGCACCAGCGTTTCCGTATTCCGCGCCTCGCGCCGGTATAGTTCCGCACCCTCGGCCAGCACTTTCCTGATACCGAGTTGACGCGGGCTGTGAGGATCGTCCGCAGTCTCCACGCGCGCATGGTGCTTGCGGTGAATGGCAACCCATTCACGCGTCACGATGCCGGTAGTCAGCCATAACCAGAAACGAAAAAAATGGCTGGCAATGGGATGCAAATGAATGGCCCGGTGCGCCTGGTGGCGGTGCAGAAAGATGGTGACGCAGGCTATGGTCGTGTGGGTCAATGCCAGGACCACGATCACGTAAGCCCAGAACGGCAAATCGGCAAACATGTAATTTCCTCAGGCGTGAATTACCGGCCATGCTAAACAATCCCTGCGCCTTGAGCCAATCCCGCGTGAACCCGCAGCGCCGCTGACGCGGCTTGCCAGGACACCGTCAACTGCAATATATACTTGCATCATGCTCGGAGAAACGCTCGCGGTCCTCACCCACGTCTCACGCAGCTACGGCGGGCATCGGGCGGTGGACGACATCAGTTTCGAGATCCGCCGCGGGGAAGTGCTTGGGCTGCTCGGGCCAAATGGCGCCGGCAAGACTTCAACCATGCGGATGTTATGCGGTGTACTGGCGCCGGAGTCCGGTCATATCCGGGTCGGCGGCCACGACATTATCGAAGCGCCACAGCAAGCCAAGGCAGCGATTGGCTACTTGCCGGAACAGCCGCCGCTGTATCCGGACCTCTCCGTGGATCAGTACCTGGATTTCTGTGCCAGCCTGCACCGCATGGCCCGCGCCAATCGTGCCGCTGCGCTGGAGCGGGCCAAGACACGTTGCGGCCTGCAGGATGTGGGGCGGCGCCTGATTGGAAATCTTTCCCGGGGCTACCAGCAACGGGTCGGCATCGCCCAGGCCATACTCCACGATCCGGCCCTGATCATTCTGGATGAGCCGACGGCAGGCCTGGATCCGGCACAGATCGTCTCCATCCGCGCGCTCGTGCGCGAGCTTGGCGCAACCCATGGCGTGCTGGTTTCCACCCACATCCTGTCGGAGGTGCGCAGTGTTTGTGACCGGGTGTTAATCATCGGGGCAGGCCGCCTGTTGCTGGACCAGGCCCTGGCCACGCTCGGCGAGAACCGGGATAGCACCGGTTTTGTCCTGGCCCTGCGCAACCCACCCGCCATGCAGGAACTCACCGCACTGCCCGGTGTGACTGAAGTGGTGCAAATCGATGCCCAGCGATTCCGCATCACCGGCAGGGAAGGCGCGGAAGCCGCCATGGAAGCCGCGGTCGCCGCCGCACTGGGTGGGTGGGGGTTGTTTGAGCTCGTGCCTGCAACCGGCGCGCTGGAAGAAATGTTCCTGCGCTTGACCGGTGGTGACAACCCCCCGCTGGAAGCAGGGCCGCAGCCATGATGGTGCTGCGTATTGCACAACACGAACTGCGCCGCCTGTTCCACGGCCCGTTGGCATGGGTGGTGCTGGCCGCGGTGCAATTCTTCGTCGCTCTGTTCTTCTTCGTGATGTTGTCGCGCTTCCTGCAGCCGTCAGGCTGGGCCGGCGGGCGCGGGCTGTCCGGCAGCGTCGTCTCCGGTACATTTCAACTGACGGCCACGCTGCTGCTGCTGCTGGCCCCGTTCCTCACCATGCGTCTGTTCAGTGAGGAGCAGCGCCAGGGGACATTGCCGCTGCTGCTGTCCGCGCCCATCACCCTGACCGAAGTCGTGCTGGGCAAATTTGTCGGCGTGGTTGCCTTCCAGTGCACCGCGCTGGCAATGATCGCGCTGATGCCGCTGTCGCTGCTGCTCGGCGCCAGTCTGGATCTCGGCCAATTCGCCGCCGGCATCCTGGGCCTGGTGCTGCTGCTGGCGGCGTTTACCGCCATTGGCCTTTTCATCTCGACGCTGACCGCGCAACCGGCAGTTGCGGCGGCCGGCAGTTTTGCCACGCTGTTCATGCTCTGGATCATCCACATCGCGGGCCAGGGAGGCAGTGACCGGGCCGCGGCCGTATTCACCTACCTGTCGTTGTTACGGCACTATGAAAACCTGCTGGACGGGTACTTTCGATCCGTGGATTTGATCTATTACCTGCTTTTGATTGTCACCTTCCTGACGCTTGGGATCTGGCGCCTGGATGCCATGCGCAGCAATCCGTGACGGTCATGCGCCTGGTTAAACTGCCTCCCACCCAGCTGCGCGCGCACCTGGCATCCACAGGCACCGCGTTGTTGATCCTTGTGCTGGCGGCCCTGCTGGCCTGGCTCAGTGTCCGATTCCCGCTGGAGGCGGACTGGACCAGCGCCGGCCGGCATACCATTTCGCCGGCCAGCG
>CAYMXG010000320.1:0-3294 GCA_964394115.1 uncultured Enterobacteriaceae bacterium
AGGGCCAGGGCGTGGAGCGCGACGACAGCCAGGCGTTCAAGTGGTATCGCAAGGCGGCGGAGTCAGGCAGTCCCATCGCCCAATTCAACCTGGGCGTGATCTACTCCAAGGGCCGCGGCATGCCCCAGGACCTGAAGGAGGCGCGCAGGTGGTACCAGCTGGCCGCCAACCAGGGCGACCAGAATGCCGAGCGGGCGCTGACGAGAATGGGAGCGCAATAGCTTCTGGAATGACAATTTGTTTCAGCCTTACACCGTACCACCTGCCAATCGGTGATAATGAGGCCACTTCCCACCGGCAACTCGGTAATCCATGAAAACCCCTCACAGTCTGGAAGCGCTGATCGAAGACGGCGTGATCGACGAAGTGCTGCGCCCGCTCAAAAGCGGCAAGGAGGCCACGATCCACGTGGTGCGCTCCGGCGCCCAAATTCTTTGCGCCAAGGTTTACAAGGACATGGCGCAGCGCAGTTTCCAGGCCACAACGCAATACCAGGAAGGCCGCCGGGTGCGCGGCAGCCGGCAGGCGCGGGCGATGCGCAAGTCCACGCGCTTCGGTCGCAAGGAACAACACGCGGCCTGGAAGAACGCGGAAGCGGACGCGCTTTATCAACTGGTCGATGTCGGCGTTCGCGTGCCGCGGCCGCACGGTTATTACAACGGCGTACTGCTGATGGAGTTGGTCACTGATGCCGAGGGCAACAGTGCCCCGCGCCTGGGCGAGGTGGAACTCTCGGCGGAAACGGCGCGTGCCTTCCATGGCGAGTTGATGCGCGATGTCGTGCGCATGTTGTGCATTGGGCTCATTCACGGTGACTTGTCCGCGTACAACGTGCTGGTGGCCCAGGCCGGCCCGGTGATTATCGATTTTCCGCAGGTGGTCAGCGCCTCCCGGAACAATGCCGCGCGCGAAATGCTGCTGCGCGACGTGCACAACCTGCGCGACAGCCTGGGTCGTTTTGCGCCCGAGATTAACGCCACCCATTACGGCGAAGAAATGTGGGCCCTGTATGAGAGGGGTGAGTTGCGACCGGATGCCGCCTTGACCGGCCAGTTCGTTTTCGACCAACGCGCCGCCGACGTCGGGGCAGTGATGATTACCATCGAAGACGCCCGCCACGAGGCGATCGTTCGTCAACGGGGTCGCGAGGAAGCCGCAGGAAAAATGGGGTCGGAGTGAATTATTTTGATGGGATAGACGGCCAGCGTGCCGGTGGAAATAATTTACTCCGACCCCATTTTTCGGTTGCGATCATCGGGGGCGGGCCAGCCGGGCTGATGGCCGCGGAGGCGGTCATGGACGGCGCCGGGCCCGGCGTGGCCAGGGTGGACGTGTATGACGCCATGCCCTCCATGGGTCGCAAGTTCCTGCTGGCCGGCAAGGGCGGCCTGAACCTCACCCATTCCGAACCTCTCGATTCATTCCTACTCCGCTACGGCACCCGGCGCGAACGCATCGCGCCGTTGCTGCATGCATTCGGGCCCGACGCGCTGCGCGCGTGGGTGAAAGTCCTCGGTATCGAAACCCACGTTGGCAGTTCCCGCCGCGTCTTCCCCACCGCGATGAAAGCGGCACCGCTGCTGCGCGCATGGTTGCATCGCTTGCGCGCCGCGGGCGTGAACTTCCATACCCGCCACCGTTGGCTGGGGTGGGATCAAGACGGCGCACTGCGATTCGCATCCCAGACCGACGCAGAACAAACCGTGCATGCCGATGCGACGGTGCTGGCACTGGGCGGCGGCAGCTGGCCACAACTGGGATCAGACGGCGCCTGGGTTCCGTTACTGGCGCAACGCGGTGTCAACATAGCCCCTTTGCGTTCCGCCAATTGCGGCTTTGACACCGGCTGGAGCGAACATTTCCGCGCGCGTTTCGCCGGCACACCGGTCAAGTCAGTGATTGCCTCGCTGGCACCTCGCCAAGGCAACGAATTGCGCCAACAAGGTGAATTCATCGTGACGGAAACCGGGGTCGAAGGCGGACTGATCTATGCACTGTCTGCGCCCTTGCGCGATGAGATCGCCGCCACGGGCACAGCGACACTGCATCTTGATCTGGCACCGGGTCGGGACCTGGCACGGCTCACTGAAGAATTATCGCGCCCGCGCGGCAGCCGTTCCCAGGCCAGCCACATCGAGCACCGCACGGGCCTCAGGGGCGTGAAAATCGGGTTGCTGCGGGAGTTCGTGCCGCCGGCGGACTTCGCGGATGCCGGCCGGCTGGCGGCGGCCATCAAGGCCTTGCCGTTGAAACTCATCGCGACGCGCCCGCTCGCCGAGGCCATCAGCAGCGCGGGTGGTGTTGCGTTTGAAGCGTTGGACGAACATTTGATGGTTCGCTCACTGCCCGGCGTATTTTGCGCCGGCGAAATGCTTGATTGGGAGGCGCCGACCGGTGGCTATCTTCTCACCGCCTGCCTCGCCACCGGCCGCGCAGCGGGATTGGGCGCGTTGCGCTGGGTACAGGAACAACGCCAATCGGAATCTGACCCCATTTATCCGGGGTCAACTGGTAATTAGGAATGTGACGGTCGCAATCAAAACCAGGACAAAAAAGCCCGCTGTAACGACCCACCATCGCCGCATCGGCACCTCCCGCACCCGGAACACGGGCAGGTAATCCCCCTTGCCGAGCATGATGACCACGCGCTCGTGCTTGCCGCTGTGTGAATAGTATTCATGCAGGCGCTGCCGCAAGCGGGAAGCCTCGGTGCGGACAATGGAATCGGTTTCCGGGTTGAACGTTTCGCGCTGGAATACCTGTGCGGCGATGACGGTGCTGATGAGCTGGTCTTCGCGTCCTTCCAGCACGCGCATGACGATGAACTCCAGCAGGCCTTTCATCCGCGTCGTGCGCGCAAACTCCGGGCTCTGCAGTACCCGCGCAAGTTGCGCGCGCACCTCCTCCGGCGACGGCGTCGGATCGAAGAGGTCTTGTGTCCAGGCCATGCGCCATTTTACTGCGTGGCACCGGGAAGTGTGCTCAGTGGGCGTTCAACGCCCTGGCGGCGCGGCCCACATCACCGCGCTTGACCCAGAAGATCATGCCATAGCGCCCGCGCCCGGCACTGACTGCATCGGCGGCCACCATGTTGATCTTCGCATCGGCCAACCGTTGCACGACCCTGAGCACCGCACCCGGCTCATCATCGCCCTGCGCCAGAAAGCCCAGTTTCGTCTTGCTGAGTTTCCAGCCCTGCTTCGCGGCTACACGCCGCACCTTCCCCATCTCATCGGTCACCAGGTCCACCTGGGATTTGCCGCCCTTGCCGGGGAAACCGGAGAACGCCAACAG
>CAYMXG010000321.1:0-3273 GCA_964394115.1 uncultured Enterobacteriaceae bacterium
CCGCGGAAATCATCCAGATCGAAACCCTTGCCCCGGCGCAATTTCTGCACCAGTTCATCCGCCTGTTTTCGATCCGTCTTGCGCTCCACCTCCTCGATCAAACTCAGCATGTCACCCATGCCGAGGATGCGCGAGACGATACGCTCGGCCTGAAACGGCTGCAGGTCCGCAGTCTTTTCGCCGCTGCCCAGGAACAGGATGGGAACGCCGGTGGCATGACGCACGGACAGGGCCGCGCCGCCACGCGCATCGCCATCCATCTTGGTGAGAATGACGCCGCTCAGAGGAAGCGCCGCGGAAAATGCGGCGGCGGCGCGCACGGCATCCTGACCCATCATGCTGTCGACCACAAACAAGGTGTCACTGGGGTTCAGCATCGCGTGCAACTTGCGCGCCTCATCCATCATGGCCGCATCCATGTGCAAGCGCCCGGCGGTGTCGATGACCAGGACATCCATGAATTTTGCACGCGCCTTTTGCAGCGCGGCTGCGGCTATGGCCACCGGTGCCTCGGTGGTCGCCGCCGGGAAGTACTCCAGTTGATTCTCCTGGCACAGCCGCTGCAACTGCTCCATCGCGGCCGGCCGGTACACGTCGGTACTGGCCAGCAGCACGGACTTGCGCTGCTCGCGCAGCCAGCGTCCAAGTTTCGCCGCGGTCGTGGTCTTGCCCGCCCCTTGCAAACCGGTCATAAGGATGACCGCCGGCGGCGTACCCGCGAGGCGCAAGGCGCCGTCCATGCCGAGTATGGCCTGCAGTTCATCACGCACTATGCGCACCACCGCCTGTCCCGGCGTCAGGCTGGCAAGCACATCCGCCCCGAGGGCCTTTTCGCGCGCACGCACAATGAAATCCCGCACCACTGGCAGTGCGACGTCGGCCTCGAGCAGCGCCATGCGCACTTCGCGCAGCGACGTATCCAGGAGTTCCTCGGTGATGCGCGCACTGCCGCGCAACTCACGCACGGCACGGTCAAGCCGGGCTGTCAAATTTTCAAACATGGGCAGGTATCGAGCGGATTATGAAATAATGAACTGTATGGAAAACCGCGGGCACTATAGACGGAAACCGCCGCGGTGTGAAATCACGCAGGCGTTTCCCCGGGACTCATTCAAGCCTTCCTTAACATACAATAGCCCCATGGATACGAGGCGCAAAACAAGCGGAGCCGCCGCATGCTGAACCTGGCCGCGGCGATTCTCTATTTGACCGCCATACTGGTGTGGGGAACCGGCAAGGCGCGCGGAACAGCGGAGGCGCCGGCACTTCGCACCGGGCTGCTGGTCCCGGGCGGCCTGGCGCTGATTCTGCACGCATGGGTCCTGTACGTGTCGCTGTTCACTGCCAACGGGCTCAATCTCGGTTTTTACAACGCACTCTCGCTGATGACCTGGTTTGCCGCGTTGTTGATCCTGGCAGCAATGTTGTTCCGGCCGGTGGAAAATTTGACCCTGATTTTTTTCCCCGCAGCGGCGCTCAGCCTGATACTGGAACTGGCATTCAGCAGTGAACGCATTGTGGCCGCGGGCGCACCGCTCGGCGTGCGGGCGCATATCGCGCTCTCCATCGCGGCCTACGCCCTGTTGACCATCGCTGCGGGGCAGGCCCTGATACTTGCGCTGCAGGAACGCATGTTGCGAGGCGGCCAGCCGGTGCAGGCCATGCGCCTGCTGCCGCCACTGCAAATCATGGAAGACCTGTTGATCCAGATCCTGGCCGGGGGATTTTTCTTTCTCAGCCTGAGCCTGGCGACCGGGTTCATGTTTGTGCAAGACCTGATGTCCCAGCACCTTGCGCACAAGACGGTGTTTGCGGTGCTGGCGTGGATCATCTTTGCCGTGGTGCTTGCCGGCCGCTGGGCGCGCGGCTGGCGCGGGCACCGGCTCATAAGCCTGACGCTGGGAGGTTTCACATTGTTGCTGCTGGCGTATTTTGGCTCCAAGTTCGTGCTGGAACTGGTCCTGCATCGCGTATGATTCAGCCGGCCCGCAGCGTGCGGGCCGGCTCAGATTACAGACAGACAACCCATGCAAATCGACGACATCCCGTTATCGGTATTGATTGGCGCGCTGGCCGCGATGATCCTGATGTCGGCCTTCTTCTCCGGTTCCGAGACCGGGCTCATGGCCCTGAATCGCTACCGCCTGCGCCATCTCGCCCGCGAAGGGAAGCGTGGCGCGATCCTGGCGGAATCCCTGCTGCGCCAGCCGGATCGGCTCATCGGCATCATCCTGCTGTGCAACAACCTGGTAAACAACCTTGCCGTGTCAGTGGCTACGGTCGTGGCGATCCGTTTCGTGGGCGAGGTCGGCCTGGCGGTGGCGCCGCTGGTGCTGACGCCGCTGATACTCATCTTCGGCGAAGTCGCCCCAAAAACCTTCGGCGCAGTGCACCCGGAGCGGGTCGCATTCCCCGCGTCCTTCATCCTGATTCCGCTGGGCAAGGTGCTCAACCCTGCGGTGTGGCTGCTGAACCGGCTTTCCAATGGCGTGCTCTGGATGCTCGGCATCAACATCAGTGCGCGCGGCGAGGAAGCCATGACGCGCGAGGAATTGCGCACCGTGGTCATGGAGGCCGGCGCCATGATCCCGCGCAAGCATCAGCGCATGTTGCTCAGCATCCTCGACCTGGAAAGCATACGTGTCGCCGACATCATGGTCCCGCGCGGCGAGATCGCCGGCATCGACCTCAACGAATCCGAAGAGAAGATATTGAGCCTCATCGATAACTGCCAGCACACGCGCATACCGGTGTACCGGGACAACATCGACAACATCGTCGGCATTCTGCATGCGCGCAACCTGCCGCGCGTGCTTGGTACGCGCGAGGAGTTCCGCAAGGAAAAACTGGAGGGCATCCTGCGCGAGCCCTACTTCATCCCCATGGGCACGCAACTGCACCAGCAGTTGATCCACTTTCAGCAGCGCCGCACCCGTATCGGCCTGGTGGTGGATGAGTACGGCGTGATCCAGGGCCTCGCGACCCTGGAGGATTTGCTGGAGGAGATTGTCGGCGAGTTCACGACGGACCTGCAGGCTTTTGTTGCTGACATACACAAAGAGGCCGATGGTTCCTGCCTGGTCACCGGCAGTGCCAGTATTCGCGACATCAACAAGCAGATGAGCTGGAGCCTGCCCGCAGATGGGCCACGCACCTTGAACGGGCTGATCCTGGAGCATCTCGAGACCATGCCGGAGACCGGCACGTCGCTGCGGATCACGGACTACACCATGGAGATTACGCAAACCGCCGGAAACGCGGTGCGAATGGCGA
>CAYMXG010000322.1:0-3267 GCA_964394115.1 uncultured Enterobacteriaceae bacterium
TGAAATGCGTTGCCGGTCCCTGAGGCAATACATCCACCTGCCAGGCCCCTGGAGACAGTAACCCGCCCTTATGTGTGGAATCATCGGAGCCGTCGCGCAGCGCAATATTGTGCCGGTGCTGATCGCTGGACTGCAGCGTCTTGAATATCGCGGCTACGACTCCGCCGGTATTGCAGTCATTGCCCCGGATGGTGGATTGCGGCGCGAACGTGTCGTGGGAAAGGTGAATCAATTGCTCACCCGACTTGACCAGTCCCCGCTTTCCGGATCAACGGGCATTGCCCACACGCGCTGGGCGACCCATGGACGACCGAGTGAGAGCAACGCCCATCCGCATGTTTGCGGAACCATAGCGGTGGTCCACAACGGCATCATAGAAAATCATGCCCGGATCCGCGCCCGCCAGCAGGAACTGGGTTACGAGTTTGAATCCGAAACCGATACCGAAGTCATCGCGCACGAAATCCACCGGCATGTGGGCGCCGGCCTGGATCTGCTGGACGCGGTGCGCAAGACGGTGGCGGATCTGCGCGGTGCGTATGCCCTTGGAATCATTGATGCCAGAGCGCCGGATCGCCTCATCGGTGTCCGCTCTGGCAGTCCGCTGGTGGTCGGATTTGCCAGCGGCGAAGCGTTTCTTGCCTCTGATCTTTTTGCCCTGGTCGGATTTGCATCGCGGTTCATTGTTCTCGATGAGGGGGACGTGGCGGAAGTGCGCCGCGACGGGGCGCGTGTGTTCGACAGCACGGGCAGGGAGGTAAGACGCGAAATCGTGATGCCGCAATTGTCGGCGGAAGCCGCGGATCGCGGCGGGCACCGCCATTACATGTTGAAGGAAATACATGAGCAACCCGCGGCGATCCAGGCGACGCTGCAGGGCTGGTTGCAGGGCGCACGGATAAACCCCGACGGCCTTGGCGCGATGGGAATCGAGCTTCTGCGCCGCGCGCGCGCAGTCCACATCATCGGCTGCGGCACGAGTTTCCATGCCGGGCTGCTGGGCCGGTACTGGGTGGAACATTTTGCCGGCCTGCCATGCACGGTAGACGTCGCCAGCGAATTCCGCCATTGCCCACCCGTTGTGGCGCCGGACACCCTGCTGGTCCTGGTGTCACAATCCGGCGAGACCGCTGATACGCTCGGTGCCTTGCGCTCGGCGCGTGGCTACATCGGCTCGCTGGCGATCTGCAATGTGCCGGAAAGCTCATTGACGCGGGCGGCGGACTGCACGTTGCTGACACGTGCCGGCATGGAGATCGGCGTGGCCTCCACCAAGGCATTTACCACTCAGCTTACGGCGCTGTTGCTGCTGGCGTTGGTGCTGGGACAGGAGCGCGGCATGGACCCGGCAACAGGTGAGGAAATGACGGCGCAATTGGCGGCGTTGCCGGCAAAGGTCGAACAGGTGCTGGCGTTAAAGGGCCGTCTGGAATTGCTTGCCGGCGCCTTCGCGAATAAACACCATGCACTGTTTCTGGGTCGCGGCAGCATGTTGCCGGTGGCCATGGAGGGTGCGCTGAAGCTGAAGGAAATCTCCTACATTCATGCCGAGGCTTATCCGGCCGGGGAACTCAAGCATGGCCCGCTGGCATTGGTGGATGAAGATATGCCGGTGATTGCCGTGGCGCCGAACAATGCATTGCTGGACAAGCTGCTTTCCAACCTGCAGGAAGTCAGGGCGCGGGGTGGCGAGCTTTACGTGTTCGCGGATCAGGATTGCGATCTTACCGGCGTCCCGGGCATGTATGTGGTGCCGGTGCCGCCCACGCACGAAATGCTGGCCCCGATCATATACACCGTGCCGCTGCAGTTGCTGGCGTATTATGTCGCTGTGCTGAAGGGGGCTGACATTGATCAGCCGCGCAATCTGGCCAAGTCCGTGACCGTGGAATGAACTTGCAGGAAAAGGAACCGGCGTTGCCGGCCGGGCAGCAAATCCGGATCCTGATCGTTGATGACGATCCGGAGATTCATACGCTGGTCTGTGCCTGGCTGGAACGCGCCGGCTATAGCGTGGAATCAGCGGCGTCGGGCGCCGAGGCCCTGCGCCGGATCTCCATGGTGAGGCCTGACCTCATCATCACGGATTTGAAGATGGACGGGATGAACGGCCTTGACCTGCTGGGCGAGGTGCACCGAAACAATCCGCTCCTGCCGATCATACTGCTCAGCGGACAGGCGCAGATCCCTGACGCTGTCCGCGCCACTCACCTGGGTTCATCCGCATTCCTGGTCAAGCCCGCGCAGGAAGCGGAGTTGTTGTCCGCGGTGCAGCGGGCGTTACGGCTGAGTGGAGATCGGGACAATGTGCGCCGGGTCTTCGCTGAATCATTGACCTATCGCAGCGAATGCATGGCACGCCTGGTGGAGACCGCGGAGTTGGTGGCGGCAACCGATGTCACGGTTCTGATCAGCGGCGCCACCGGCACCGGCAAAGAGGTGTTGGCCAAGGCGATTCATCGTGCCGGTTCGAGGCGCGACGCCCCGTTTGTCGCGGTGAACTGTGGCGCCATCCCTGAGCAACTGCTGGAATCGGAATTGTTCGGACATGAAAAAGGGGCGTTCACCGGCGCCCACGTACGTCACGAGGGGTTGTTCAAGGCGGCGGATGGCGGCACCCTGTTTCTGGATGAGATTGGTGACATGCCCCTGACCTTGCAGGCCAAACTGCTGCGCGTGCTGCAGGACTTCGTGGTGCGCCCGGTTGGCTCTGTGAAAAGCCATGCAGTCAACGTGCGCATCATTTCCGCAACGCACCGGGACCTGGACCAGTTGGTGGCGGAACAGGAATTTCGCGCGGACCTGTTTTATCGTCTGCGTGTTGTGCCACTGGCCATGCCGACCCTGGCCGAAAGACGCGAGGATATCCCCCTGCTCGTGGCGATGTTTTTGCAGCAGTTTGCCCGGCGCAATAACGTGGAACTCAAGCGCATGGCGCCGGAGGCACTGGAGGCTCTGGTGGCGGCACAATGGCCCGGAAACATCCGCCAGCTCAACAACGTGGTGGATATGTGTGCCACCCTGTGCAAGACCGCCATCATCCCCGTCAGCCTGGTACGCAGCGCGCTGCAGGATGGACAGTCGGATCTGCAGACCCTGAAGGAGGCCAAACATGCCTTTGAGCGTAATTACCTGGTCACCGTGCTGCGCCTGACCCATGGCCATGTGGCCAATGCCGCACGCATCGCGGGGCGTAACCGCACCGAGTTCTACAAGCTGCTGTCAGTCCATGGTATTGAGCCCACGGCGTTCCGGGGCGAGAATGCG
>CAYMXG010000323.1:0-3257 GCA_964394115.1 uncultured Enterobacteriaceae bacterium
TCGGTATCGGCAGCCTGCCGCAGGTGGGCGACGAGAAATTCGTGACGCCGTGCATAGTCACGACCTTCCCGGGTCCCCCGGGCGGATCGACGGCCTGTCCGTTCATTGGACCCCTGGCGCCGGAGTTCGAGGCCGAGCGCCGTGACAATAATCTGTCCTGGCGCGTGGGACTGGAATGGACGCCGGAGGGAACGAGCGACTTGCTCATCTACGGTAACCTCACGACCGGCTATCGCGGCGGCGGCTACAGCCTGCCATTCGCCGGCACCGCGACGACTTTCGAGCCGGAAAAGGTCTTCTCGCAGGAATTGGGCTTCAAGAGCCAGTGGCTCAACCAGACGGTGCAGGTCAACGGCACCGTGTTCCAGTACCTGTACGACGATGTACAGGTGAACGTGGATGATCCGGTTTCGCCACTGGTGCCCATCACGCGCAACATTGGCGAGCAGAAGAACGCCGGTGCGGAACTGGAGGTGACCTGGGTCCCGGATGACCATTGGTACCTCCGCCAGAGCGCCGGCTGGTTGCATGCCGTGTATGAGGATACGGACCGCATCATTTCCACTTATGCCGGCCCCATCTCCCTGGAGGGCAAGCATCCGGTCAACTCGCCGAAATGGACGTACAACGGTGCCATTCGCTATGAACAGCCGCTGATGTCGGCCTGGAGCGGCAGCCTCGGCTTCGATTACCGCTGGGTCGACGATCGATTTCTTGAGGCAACCGGCCAACCGTTCGACCGGGTGGACTCCTACTGGCTGGCGAACATGCGCGCCGCAATTTTCTCGGACGATGGACGCTGGGAAGTGGCGGTGTATGGCACCAACCTGTTCGATGAGGAGTACGTCACCTACATCAACAACATTTCCTTCTTCAGGATAGACATCTACGGCGAGACCCGGACCTTCGGCGCAACCGTCAGATACAGCTTCAAGTAACCGGACGCCGGGCAGCGCAGCATCGACTCCGCTGCGCTGCCCGGCGGTTTCGTTTCGCCCTTCTTCAGCCACGGGATGATCCCATGAAACTTTCGGAATACATCGAACATGATGGTCTCGGTCTCGCGGCGCTGATCCACGGCGGCGAGGTCTCGGAAAATGAGGTGCTGGACTGCGCGCGCAGGATGCTGGAGGCCCTGAATCCGGAAATCAACGCCCTGGTCGAGACCTTTCCCGAGCCCCTGGCCGGCGCGGACAAGGCCGACGCGCCGTTTCACGGCGTACCGTTTCTGATCAAGGACCTGGTGATACATGCCGCGGGACAGCGGGTGGAAATGGGCAGCCGCCTCGCCGCCGGCCTGCGCATGCCCCACGACACCGACCTGATGGCGCGTTTCCGCGCCGCCGGTCTGCGCACGCTGGGCCGCAGCACCAGCCCGGAGTTCGGCTACTGCGCCACCACCGAAACTGTCGCCAATGGACCCACGCGCAATCCCTGGGACATGACGCGCATGCCGGGCGGCTCCAGCGGCGGCTCCGCCGCGGCGGTCGCTGCGGGCATCGTGCCGGTTGCCCATGCCAACGACGGCGGGGGTTCGATACGGATCCCGGCGTCCTGTTGCGGACTGGTTGGACTCAAACCCACGCGCGGCCGCACACCCATGGGACCGGATGCCGGAGAGGGGCTGAATGGACTGGGCGTCGAATTTGCCGTCACCCGGACGGTACGGGACTCGGCCGCGCTGCTTGATGCGGTGCAGGGCGCGGGGGTCGGCGACCCGTACGTGATCACGCCGCCGCGCAAGTCCTATGCATCCGAGATCCTCAAACCGCCGAAGCGGCTGCGCATTGCACTGATGACGCGCACCTGGGCGGGCGCGGCGTTCGATCCGGCCGTATCAGCGGGTTTGAATGCGACGGTAAAACTGTGCGCGGAACTTGGGCACCGCGTCAAGGAGGCTGCCCCGCCGCTGGATTGGGAGCAGTTCGTCATGAACTCGATGGTTTACTGGACTGCGAACCTGCCGGTCTGGATTGACCAGATTGCCGCAGCCACCGGACGCAAAGTGGACAGTACAACGCTCGAGGCCACCACCCTGGCCTGTTATCACCACGGCAAGGCGCTGAAGGCCACTGACCTGTTGCAGGCGATGGCATACACGAATGGGGTGACCCGTTCCACCGCCGCATTCTTCCAGAAATACGATTTGCTGTTGTCGCCGACATTACCGGTGCCGCCTCTGCCACTCGGCAGCCTGAACTCCAATGACGCCACACTGGGCGCGGAAGGCTGGACGCGAAAGGTGTTCCTGTTCACTCCGTTGACCCCGCTCTTCAACATGACCGGTCAGCCGGCGATATCGCTGCCGCTGGCCCGAACCGATCACGGACTGCCGCTCGGCATGCAATTCGCGGCGCGCTACGGCGAGGAGGCGACGTTGCTGCGTCTCGCCGCGCAATTGGAACAGGCGCGTCCGTGGCCGCAGGTGGCGCCGATGGCGAAACGATGAGCGAATAATATTGTGAGGCCGGGATTATCCCGGCCATCAATGTGGGCCGGCATAAAGCCGGCCCCACAAGCTGAATTGAGGAATACTGGAACGATGGCAACGGGATTTCTCTACCACGAACTTTATATGTGGCATAACACCGGCAATCTCGCCGGGCCCATGCCCTTCGGCAATCCCGTACAACCCTTCGAACATTCAGACCATCCGGAGACCAAGCGCCGCCTTCGCAATCTGCTGGAGGTCAGTGGGCTGCTCAAGCAACTGGTACCGCTGGAACCGCGGCCCGCCACCGAAGAAGAGATTCTGCGCTTTCACACGCGCGCCCACCTGGAAAAAATCCGGTCATTGAATGAATTCTTTGGTGTCGACGCCGGATTCTTCACGCCCATGGGCCGCGGCAGTTTCGAGATCGCGCTGCTGGCCGCCGGCGGTGTCATCGAGGCCGTGGATGCGGTGCTGGCCGGGCACGTGCAGAACGCCTATGCGCTGGTGCGCCCGCCGGGGCATCACGCATTGAAGGACCTGGCCATGGGCTTCTGCATCTTTGGCAATGCGGCCATCGCGGGTTTCCACCTGCTCGACGTGCGCAAATTGAACCGCATCGCCTTCGTGGACTGGGACGTGCATCACGGCAACGGCACTCAGTCCGCGTTTTGGGAGGACCCGCGCGCGCTGACCATTTCCGTGCACCAGGACAATTGCTTTCCGCCCAACTCGGGCCCCATGTCCGATCGCGGCGCCGGGCGCGGCGAGGGCTACAACATCAACATTCCGCTGCCGCCGGGTTCCGGGGTCGGCGCGCACGAGG
>CAYMXG010000324.1:0-3245 GCA_964394115.1 uncultured Enterobacteriaceae bacterium
GGGCATTGCGGGACAGCACCTCGATTTGCGCGATGGTATTGGGCTCGGGGAGTTCGACCCGCACCCGGTCTATGGGCATGTGTCCCTGGGTGCCAAACTCATAGTCTCCGGACGATTTTCCCCTGGTGGCGGGGATGCTCAGCCAGACCCTTGGCGGCTCAAGGTAATTGGGGAAGAACTCGCCGCGGACTGCTGTCAGCACCGGCATTCCCGGCGCGGCATTACCCCCCGCCCACGCCAGGCGCAGGTACCTGGATTTTCCACGTGGCAGTTCGACGCGTCTCTGTTGCAGGCGTTGCCCGGCCACTTCCAGGCTGACCAGCGACGCGTTCTCAACCAGGGTGGACCAGTACGTCAGGTCGTCGCTGGCATCAATGCGCAATATGCCGGCGAAGCCCTCGGGCGCATCCCAGTCAAACTCCAGGGCCTGCAGCGGCAGGCCGATATTCTGCAGATCGATCAGGTAACCGGAGATCACCGTGGGGCTGGCGGCGGGCGCACCGTCGTCGCCGGTTACTGCCACGCTGATCGCGCCGTTCGCGCCACGCTCGATGCGGATCGATGCATTCTCCAGCTGGTGACCGCCCTGCAATTTGAGCGGGAACAACGTCAGCGTGATTGATTCGGGCGACTTTTGCAGGATGTGGCGGGCCCGCCAGGCGTAGGGGATCACTTCTCCCGCGCCATTGAATACCCGCACGTCGCCCAGGTCACTGCGCGCCACGCCCTGGTAGACAGACTGCGGCAGTGCAACCTGGTACAGGGCTTCCGTGCCGCTGGCGTCCACAGGTACGCCGTAGGCATAGTCGGTGATCTGTTCGGCGCCGGTAGTGCCGGACAAAACCATGCACAACAGACATGCCAGGATTTTCATGCGGTCGTTCCCGTTTTGGGTGGCACCGGCGCAAAGTAGCCGATGGCCATGGTAAGGATGCCGACCCCCATGAAGGACACGATGCGTTCCACGGTGCCGGTGCTGGACAGATCGATGAGTACCAGCTTCACAATGACGACACCGAGCAGGAAGGCGCCGACCCACCAGACCCTGCGCTTACCCGCCCGTGCCGAAAGAAACATCGTGACCACTGCCAGCAGGCTCCAGAACAGTGACAGGGATGATTGCACCAGCACCGAGCGCATCATGGCGCTGAAGTAAAACGGCACGTCAGCGTAATGATGCAAGGTGCGCAACAGGACGCCATTCAGGGCGGTGAATATCGCGCCGCCGACCACGGCCAACGCGGTGGCGACGTTTGGCAGCGCGGTGGTGGCCACCTCCAGCCGGCGCACATTGATGTACCACATGGTCATGCTCAGTAACGCGCCTGCCTGTGCCAGGTCCAGCGGATTCAATAAAGGCAGGTAGGGCAACGGCGCGGGGTCGCCGTCGCTGCGGAAATTGACGTACACGATCCAGGCCAGCAGGCACACCACGACCGGCAGCGAGCCTGCATGAAGATACGCGGCACGGTGCGTGCCCACCGGCCACCCAAGCCGGTCGGCGTGGGAGGCAAACACCGCGATCACCGTGCCCGGCACGATGGCCCACGCGATAAGCGACCACACCGGCTGCCCGGCCACATAATGATTGATCTGCCAGCCACACTCCCACGCGGCCACAATCACGAACAGCCAGAAACCCAGCGTGTGCAGCCAGTCAACCCCGTGGTCCGGCTTGTCTTCATGCCGGTACAGCGCATACAAATGAGTCCCGAAGGCAATTGGCCAACCCATCCAGCTGGAATACTGAAACGGATGAGTCACGCTGCGATCCAGCGCCATGCCCACTGTGACCACGACCATCAGTGGCAGGATTGCGAGCCCGGCCAGGCGCGCGATATTCCATTCCAGTCTTCGCCACAGGCTGGTAAAGGCGATGCAGGAGCCGGCAAAGAACAGCAACTCGGCATTCCAGTCCGGCCCGTCCGACACGTGATGTTCAATCTCCGTGACCCCTCCGCCGAACCACCACACCAAACCCCAGACGAACAACACCCGGCACAGGGCGAATTCCCAATTCGAGATCTGCTCCCGGAATTGTTCCAGGTACCAGGCGCAGAACAGTCCCGCGACACTGATCATGAAACAGCCCATGTAGAAACTGTTTAGCACCGGCGTGCCGCCGGTCGGCGAGTTCATGTCTGCGAGAAACGCGATACCGGCGGCAAATTGCAGCACCAGTCCCAGGGCGCGCGGCAGCCGGCGGCCCTGGCGTGTGCCGACCCAAATCGCGGCCGCGCCTTCCACCGCCCAGGTGGCCGACGTCAGCCGGGCGTCGAATGCCAGCGGGATGGCCAGCGTGGCGAATCCCACTCCCAGTGCAAGAAAGGACTCCGCCAACAGGCGCAGAGTTCCGCCCTTGCGATTCCACAGGGCAGTTGCCAGCAGCAGGTAGATCGCCGCGATGCCCAGCGCACTCCACGCGGCGCCGAATTCCATGTCGCGCACCAACGCGGTTTGCAGGCCGAACGCCACCAACGGTGTCCCGAAGACAATGGTGCCGTCCACGTAATGGGTCAACTGCGGGGCCCGGCGCAGCGCGAACAGGATGGCAACGCCCACGTAATAAACGAAAAACAGGATCAGGAACGGCTCGGTGGTCGGGAAAAACTCCGGTGAATAATATTTTTGTCCCCACGCCAGCCCGATGATAAACGTGAACGCGAAGCCCACCAGGTTGAGTATGCGCCAGGCCTTGAAGTACGCCACCAGCAGGATGCCGGCGTTCAGCACGGCGTAAAAGCTGAACAGGCCGACGTGATTGCCGCTGCCGGTGGACGCCAGGATCGGCGCCAGGAATCCGCCGACAGCGCCGGTCACGGCGAGTGCGGGCGCGTTCTGCAGGATGGCGAGCAACGCGGAGAGCACCGCGATGCCGCCGAGCAGCACGAACGCAAATCCCGGCGGCACGAGGCGGTAAAGTTGCAACGCGGCGAAGATGCACAGATACAGCACACCGACGCCCGCCCCCTGCAGCGCGAGCGCATAACCGCGCCGGTTGCTGCGCAGGCGCCAGCCCAAGATCAACAACGCAATGCCGCCGCCGGCCACACCCGAGAGCCGCAGTTCAATGGGGACATAATTGTGCTCGGCGGCATATTTGAGGAGGAATGCCACGCCGAAAAACAGCACCAGCACGCCCACGCGCACCAGCGTGTTGCCGCCAAACAGGAACTTCCAGATCCGTGAAGGTTCGTCCGGCGTGGGCGGCTTCGGGGGCACAGGCTCGGGGGAGGGTTCCGGCG
>CAYMXG010000325.1:0-3235 GCA_964394115.1 uncultured Enterobacteriaceae bacterium
GGCGACCTGTGGGTGACTAAAAGGCGCGCTATCATACCGGCAAACCCCGACAAATGGCCACCCGCGGCGCCACCGGAACACCATCCGGCGGGAAGTTGGAGACCCTGACCTGAATGGCGTATCTTGCGGTTAAGGGTCCGGCAGGAGGCGTGTAGTGCGGATACTCCTCAGAATCGCTGGTTTGATCGCCATACTGTTCGGCGCCACCATGGCGCTGGGCGCGGTAATGCAGTTTTTTGGAACCCAGCCCAGGATCTTCGGGTTCACGCAGTTCGTCAGATTTCTGCTCTTTGCCGCCGGCCCCATCGCCCTCGGCGTGTTCATGATTCTTCAGGCCGGGCAAGGAACCCATTTGCGATTGGAAGGCAAGACCGGACCGGTCCACTCCTTTCGCACGCGTCTTTTTCAATTTTTGCACAACCTGCAGCAGCAGCCGGGAGGCTATATGAATCTGTTCAGACCAACACTGATCATGGGACTGGTGGCGGGCGCGGTGTTCTACGTCATCGCCGGCGTCATCAACATCGCCCCCGGCGAGGTGGGCATCATCGTCAAGATGCTCGGCGCCAACCGCGGCATGCAAAAGGAGACCCTGGCCACGGGAACACGCTGGATTGATCCGATCATTTACGATGTCGAGATCTACGACACGCGGGCAACGCAGCAACAGCAGCAGGAAGAAATGCCATCCAACACCGCGGACGGGCAACCCATCAGCGTGGATCTATCCCTGGAAGTCTCGCTGAACCCGGCGCTGGTCCCGGATCTGCACCAGAAGGTCGGGCGTGACTACTTGGAACGCGTGGTGTTCCCGGCGCTGCGCTCCAATATCAGGAATCACACGTCACAGAAGACCAGCGATGAAATCTATACCGGCGCCGGGCGCCGGTTTGTGCAGGACATCATCCAGACCGAGATGCGTGGGAAGCTGGAACCGCTTGGCATCCTGATTTCCGTCAACCTGCGTGACATCCACTTCCTGAACCAGGATTTCATCAAGGTGCTGGAAGACAAGGCCGAGGCGCAGCAGCGGGTCACCATTGCGGAACGCCAGGCAGCACAGGCGGCAAATGACGCCATCCGTGTCGGCAATACCGCCGAGGGTGAAAAGCAGAAATCCATCAAGATCGCCGAGGCCACCCGCGAGACGCGGCGCCTGGAAGGTGAAGGCTACCGGCTGCAAAAGGAGGAAGAGGCGAAGGGGATCCTGGCCGTGGCCACGGCGGAAGCGGAAGGCACGCGGCTGAAGGCACTGGCGCTGTCCGGCGCCGGTTCCAGTGCGCTGGTCAGCATGGAATGGGCGAGGCAAATGGGTCCTAACGTCAAGGTATACGGCTATCCACTGGGCGCACCGGGGACCACCGGCATATTCAACGTGGATGGCATCCTGGGGGACGCGCTTAAGGTAAAAGGAGACAAACCATGATCCGCGATATCGTCCTGGTGCTGGTGCTGATCATCTGCGCCATCATTCTTATTCCCGGGATCACGCGCCTGGCGCGATCATTCTGGGACTGGGTGCTGGGGAAACCATCGGCCGGCGACAGCGGAGACAAACACGGCGGCAACGAACCTCCGCCGAATTGACGGCGCTGCGGAAGCAGGATCCCTCCTCGCTGGCGCTCGCCGGAATGACAGTCAGTGTCATCCCAGGCGAATGGGAATGGGCTCGTTCGGGATGACCAGCTGGGAAATTCCCTCAACCCCCCGCTTCCGGCGTCACTGCCCGCTCCACTGAAAGTCGTGACACCTGCCGGAACCCGCGCGGCAGCATGTTTCCGCGCCGGCCACGCTCCCCGCGATACGGTTCCAGGTCCCGTGGCTTGAGACTCAATGTACGCTTGCCGGAGGCAAGCACCAGCGTATCCGCCGCGCCGAGCACCACCATGCCGGCAACATATTCCTCCCGCGACTTCAGCTTCGCCGGCGGGATCTGGATAATCTTCAGTCCCTTGCCTTTGGCCAACAGCGGGAGTTCCTTCGCCGGCGTCACCAACAGGCGCCCGCTGGAACTGACCGCGGCGATCCACTCCAGCGCCGGGTCGCGCGCCTCGGCCGGCGCCAGCACGCGGGCATCCTTGGGCACGCTCAAAACCCCCTTGCCATTGCGATTTTTCGCATACAGGTCTTCAAGCCTGGCCAGGAATCCGTAGCCCGCGTCGCTGCCCAACAGGAACAACGACTCGGGTACGCCGATCATCACTCCCTCGATCGTGGCGCCGTCCGGTGGCGTGACCCAACTGGAAATGGGTTCGCCCAGCCCGCGCGCGGACGGCAGCAAATGGGCCGGAATGGAATAGCTGCGCCCGGTGGAATCCAGGAATACCGACTGCTGGTTGCTGCGGCCACGGCCGGCCTGGCGGAATGCGTCCCCGGCGCGGAACGCCAGAGTCTCCGGGTCGAGTTCATGGCCCTTGGCCGCGCGGATCCAGCCTTTCTCCGACAGCACCACGGTGATGGGCTCGGTGGGGACCAGTTCGGTAACGTCGATCTGCCTGGCCTCTTCCCGCTCCACGAGCGGTGACCGGCGCGCATCGCCGTGGACCTCGGCATCCGCCTGGATCTCGCGTTTCACCAGGGTCTTCATGCGCGGGCGCGAACCCAGCAACTGCTCCAGCTCGCCGCATTCCTTCTTCAGCGCCTTGATCTCGCCCTGGATCTTCATCTCCTCCAGCTTCGCCAGCTTGCGCAGCTTGAGTTCCAGGATGGCCTCGGCCTGGATGTCCGACAGCTTGAAGCGCTTCATCAGCACCGGTTTGGGCTCATCCTCGCGGCGGATGATGGCAATGACCTCATCCAGGTTCAGATAAACAATGAGCAGGCCGTCGAGAATGTGCAGCTCAGCCTGCACCTTGCCGAGCCGATGCTCGATCCGGCGCTTGACCGTGTCCAGCCGGTATTCGATCCATTCCTTGAGGATGGTGCGCAGGTCCTTGACCTGGGGCCGGCCATCGGTGCCGATCATGTTCATGTTGACCCGGTAGCTGCGCTCCAGGTCCGTGGTGGCGAACAGGTGCGACATCATTTCATCCAGGTCGATGCGGTTGCTGCGCGGCACCAGCACCAGCCGCGTCGGGTCCTCGTGGTCGGACTCATCGCGCAGATCCTCCAGCATCGGCAGTTTCTTCGCCTGCATCTGCTGGGCAATCTGCTCGAGGACGCGGCTGCCGGAGGTCTGGTACGGCAACGCGGTAATGATCACGTTGCCCTCCTCCTTCTCCCAGCGCGCGCGCAG
>CAYMXG010000326.1:0-3201 GCA_964394115.1 uncultured Enterobacteriaceae bacterium
CGGCGGACGCAATATCCCCGGCGGTGGTTTCAGAGAAGCCAAGGTATTTCACCATGCCCAACACGAATCCAGGCTGGACGATGAACACCTCGGGGCCGATGACCGCCATGTATATGGCCGCGAACAGCGTGCGCCGGCTGTTTACGTCCACTGGTTCTTTGTTTCCGAGGAGCAACTTCAACATGAAACATTCCCTGTAGCCGGCACTGGCAAGGCAAACATTGTATCGGATAGAAATAGTCCTGGCCCGCGGCGCTTCCATTGCATCGTGTCAGGGTTTGATGCAGCAACGTGACAGGACAACAGTGGCAAGAAGGTCCACGCCTTCAGACAATACCTCCCGTAGTCGCACCGGACACAGGTGATCATCGTGGCAACAGACCGCTGCCGGAAGACGGGGAAGGCAGCCTGTTCCCGGTCCAGCAACCGGGGCAAATGTCCCCTAACTGGGCTCTTGCTGGGTATTTTCAGCCCCGGTGCGTTCATAAAGGGCTGATGAGGTTGAATAAAGTCGCCACGGGAAACATACTGACCATTCTGAAACCGGAGAAGCCCACATGCACAAGCCCATACTTCGCCCGTTAATCGGCACTCTGGTCCTGACCCTGTTTGCTGCCGGCGCATTTCCGCAGGACGTCCTGGAAGAAGTCATTGTCACGGCCCAGAAGCGCGAGCAAAGCCTTCAGGACATCGGCATCTCGGTTACCGCCTACACCGGGGAACAGATGCAGGAAATGGGCATTACCAATTCCGTGGACCTGACCGCCATGACACCGGGACTGCAGTACACCGTCCCCAACGCCGAAGGCAGCCAGATCAATTTCTTCCTGCGTGGCGTGGGCCTGAATGATTTTGCCGATGCCAACGAAAACCCGGTGGCCACGTATGTGGACGAGGTGTATCGCGGCGCCATGGGGGGCCTGCATTTTCAGCTCTTCGACGTGGAGCGGGCGGAGGTATTGCGCGGCCCCCAGGGCACCCTGTACGGACGCAACACCACCGGTGGCCTGATCCACTTCATCAGCAAGAGGCCCACGGATATCTTCGAAGGTTATGGCGATGTGACCATCGGCTCCTACGGCACATTGCAATTCGACGGTGCAGTGAGCGGCCCGATTCCCGAGATCGACGGGCTCAAGGCGCGCGTGTCGCTGTCGAAGAACATGCACAACGGCTATGTCAAAAATGAAGGTCCGGGTCCGGACTACAATTCCACCGACGCCTTTGCGACCCGGGTGCAATTGCAATACGACCCCAGCGAGACTTTCTCCGCGCTGCTCAACTTCCATGGTTCGTGGAACGACGGCAATGTGGGCGCCTGGCAGCATCAGTCCACCAAGCCCGGTCCCGACGGCAACGTGGAGTTGCCCGCGGACGAGAATTTTTACGGCACCTGCCCGGGATGCGACGCGTTCGGCTATCGCGACAATGACAACAACCCCTGGCACGGCGAGTTCGACCGGGATGGCAGCGTGGTGGTGGATTCCTGGGGCACGTCCGGAAGGCTGGAGTGGAATTTCGAAAACTTCGACATCGTTTCCATCACCGCGTTCGAGAAGGTCAGCCGGCTGCAGGAGGAGGATACCGATGCAACGCCGTTCCCGCTGCTCATTCCGACCTTCGGCGGGGACACCGATCAGATCACGCAGGAACTTCGCATCAGCGGCGACACGGATCAGATGCGCTGGCTGGCGGGATTCTATTACTTCAACAGCGAAGTGGACGCGAACTACCTGCTGGATCTCACCAATCTCGGCTTTGTGTATTTCGACGCCAACTATACCCAGGAGACGGATTCCTGGTCGGTATTCGGCAACCTGGAATACGACTTCAATCCCATGTGGACTCTGGTAGGCGGTATCCGTTACACGGAAGAAGACAAGGACATGGATTACAACAGCGTGGATCTTACCGGCCTGTATGCCTTCCTGACCGGCATCGGCGTGGTGCCACTGACGCCGTTCCGCCCGAATCCGGACGATGCCTTTGTGTTCAACTCGGACACCGTCGGCAAACTGGCCCGGCACGACAAGACCAACGTCTCCGGCAAGATCGAGCTGGATTTCAAGCCCTACGATGAACTGCTGGTGTACGCGTCATTTTCCCGCGGCGTGAAATCCGCCGGTTTCAACACCGGCTTCCTGGACGGCACGTTCATCTTCGCCAGCAACACGCCGGAGACGGTCCCGTTTGACGATGAGACGCTGCACGCCTATGAAATGGGTGTGAAGTCCACGCTGTTCAACGGCACCACGCGCCTTAACGCCAGCGGTTTTTATTATGACTACCAGGATTTCCAGACCTTCCGTTTTGAGCTGCTGAACCAGATCATCTTCAACACTGACGCGGAAGTATACGGCGCCGAGTTCGAGCTGATCACCAGCCCGTGGGAGGGTTGGGATTTCCTGTTTGGCCTGGCGCTGCTGGACGCCACCGCCGACGATATTCCAAACCCGGCCACGGGAGAATTGCGCGATCGCACCATGGTGTCCGCGCCGGACGTGACCTTCAACGGGATGGCGCGTTATGCATGGCCCCTGTGGGGCGGCACCATGGCGGCGGTGGCGACGATGCAGTTCCAGGACGCAACTTACTTCGACATTCAAAATCATCCCATCTCACGTGAGAACGGGTACATCATCGGCAACGCCCGTCTGCAGTGGACCAGTCCCACGGAGCGCTGGCACGCGGCCGTGTTCGTCAACAACATCGCCGACGAGGAATATCTCAGCTACACCTTCGACTTTACCGGTTTCGGCTTCAACCAGCAGGCCTTCGGCCGTCCGCGCTGGATCGGTGGTACGGTCGGGTATTCCTGGGAATAGAGCTCAGTAGCTGCCGTACTCTGATGACTGCCCGCAGCGTCATGCCGGTGAAAACCGGCATCCAGTAACGTGGTACTGGGCCCCGGCTTTCGCCGGGGCGACAATTTTGGAATGGCAATGAACCTTCGAAGCCGATTTGTTCAGTCCGACTCCAGAGCGGGCCGGCGGCCTGCAATCTATTGACGCTGGCGAGGGCATACCGCAAACTGCGCCGCGGCCACTGCGGCGTTTCCCTGACCCCATTTCCCTTCTTTTCCAAGGCAAGTCATGCGCAAGACAGAGCACTTTTTGCTTTTGAGCTGGCTGTTTACCACCGGCCTGGTCTTTGTCGGCACCTGGGTCCTGATTGATCAGGGATTGATGGGCTATCTCATCA
>CAYMXG010000327.1:0-1391 GCA_964394115.1 uncultured Enterobacteriaceae bacterium
CCCATTTCGCTGCGCGCCCGCTCTTCCAGTGCGCTCAGTCCCTGCTTCAGGTCCATCACTTCCGCCGCCAGCGTGCGGTTCCGTTCCAGCAACTCCTGGTTATCGGCCAGCTGGTCGGCGTGGATGCGGTCCAGGCGGTGGACATCGGGAATGCTGCCGTTGCCGGCCCAAAGTCGGAATTGCAGCCCGGCAAGGATCAGGAACAACAGCAGATTGAGGTACTTCATGTTGTCGCCATTATACGTGCGTTACTGCCTGAATGCCTTGCGCCCCGGGAAAGTAGCCTTCGATCCCAGCTCGATTTCTATCTGCATCAGGCGATTGTACTTGGCCACGCGATCAGACCGGGAAAGTGATCCGGTCTTGATCTGCCCGACACTGGTCGCCACCGCCAAATCGGCGATCGTGGTGTCCTCGGTCTCTCCGGATCGGTGTGAGACGATGGCCGTGTAATTTGAACGCCGCGCCAGGTCGATGGCCGCCAGAGTTTCACTCAATGTGCCAATCTGGTTGACCTTGATAAGAATGGAGTTGGCCACGCCCCGGTCGATGCCCTTTTGCAGGGTGGCGGTATCGGTCACGAACAGATCATCACCCACCAGTTGCACCCGCTGCCCCAGGCGGCGCGTGAGTTCCGTCCAGCCGTCCCAGTCGTCTTCAGCCATGCCATCCTCGATGGAAATAATGGGGTATTGATTGACCCAGCGCGCCAGGTAGTCCACGAATTCCACCGCGGTCAATTCGCGCTTTTCCGATGCCAGCACATAGCGGCCGTTTTTGAAGAATTCGGTACTGGCCACGTCCAGGCCCAGCATCACGTCAGTGCCGGCCTGGTAACCCGCCAATTCCACCGCCTGCAGGATTACCTCCAGGGCCGACTCATTGGAAGGCAAGTCCGGCGCGAAACCGCCTTCGTCTCCCACGGCCGTCGCCAGTCCACGTTTGGCCAGCACCGATTTCAGCGCATGAAAAATCTCCGCGCCGCACCGCACCGCCTCGGCCAGGCTTGCCGCGCCCGTGGGAATCACCATGAACTCCTGCATATCCACGCTGTTGTCCGCATGGGCACCGCCATTGATGATGTTCATCATCGGTACCGGCATGGCAAACGGACCCTCTCCCCCCAGATACCGGTACAGCGGGATACCTTCCATGGCAGCCGCGGCCCGCGCCGCCGCCATGGACACGGCCAGGATGGCGTTGGCGCCCAGGTTGCCCTTGTTCGGTGATCCATCCAGCTGGTTCATGGCCTGATCAATGGCATTTTGATCGCGCACATCCAGTCCGCACACAATCGGGGCAATTCGCTGTTCGACGTTGGCAACGGCCTTGAGCACACCCTTGCCGCCGTAACGGCGCTTGTCACCGTCGCGCAGTTCCAATGCTTCACG
>CAYMXG010000327.1:1491-3198 GCA_964394115.1 uncultured Enterobacteriaceae bacterium
TCCGCCATCCGGTCCAGCGGCCAGGCATTGGGGCCATCACTCAGGGCCTGGTCCGGATGCGGATGGGTTTCCATGAACAAGCCGTCGATACCCACGGCCACCGCGGCGCGTGCCAGTGCCGGCACAAATTCCCTCTCGCCCCCGGACCGATCGCCGAGTCCGCCCGGCAATTGCACCGAATGGGTCGCGTCGAACACCACCGGGCAGCCGGTGTCGCGCATGACCACCAGGGCCCGCATGTCCGAGACCAGGTAGTTATAGCCAAAAGACGCGCCCCGTTCGCACACCATGATGTTTTCGTTGCCGGCGGCGCGGGCCTTCTCCACCACCCGCGTCATGTCCCAGGGCGCCATGAATTGACCCTTTTTGATATTCACCGGCCGCCCCTGGCGCGCCACATTCTGTATGAAGTTGGTCTGGCGGCAGAGAAACGCCGGGGTCTGTAATACATCCACCACGGAGGCGACCTCTGCCAGCGGTGAATCCTCATGCACATCAGTCAGGATCGGCACGCCAATCTGCTTGCGCACTTTTTCCAGTACGGCGAGTCCCTGCTCCACGCCCGGCCCGCGGTAACTGGCATGGGAACTGCGGTTGGCCTTGTCGAAGGAGCTTTTATAGATAAAGGGAATCCCCAGGGCGGCAGTCATCTCGCGCAACTGGCCGGCGGTATCCAGCGCCAGTTGCTCGCTTTCCACGACGCAGGGGCCCGCGATGAGGAACAGCGGCTGCCCTGCGCCGGTATCAAATTTACACAACCGCATTTTTCAGCTCACGATGGCTGGTGGCGCGCCGGTCCACGGCGGCGCGGATAAAGCCGGAGAACAGGGGATGCCCGTCCCGCGGCGTGGAGGTGAACTCCGGGTGGAACTGGCAGCCGACAAACCACGGATGGTGCGGCAATTCGATCATCTCCACCAACTTTTCATCCGCGGAGACACCGCCGATGACCATGCCGTTTTCCTCGAGATTGTAACGGTAACGGTTGTTGAACTCGTAGCGATGGCGGTGCCGCTCAATGATGGTGTCCTTGCCGTACAGGTCGCGCACCAGCGTTCCCTCCACCAGCACGCACGGCTGCCCGCCGAGGCGCATGCTGCCGCCCAGGTCCGCCTTGTCATCGCGTTGTTCCACATGCCCGTCTTTTTCCATCCATTCCGTGATCAGCGCAATCACCGGGTGCGGCGACTCCTGGTCGAACTCGGTGCTGTTGGCGCCACGCAACCCCACCACGTTGCGGGCGTATTCGATCACGGCCACCTGCATGCCGAGGCAGATGCCGAGATAGGGAATGTGGTTTTCACGCGCAAACCGGGCGGTGGCAATCTTGCCTTCGATGCCGCGCACGCCAAACCCGCCCGGCACCAGGATTGCGTCCATTCCGCGCAGGCGCTGCACACCCTGCCGCTCCACTTCCTCGGAGTCGATGTAATTGATCTTCACGCGCGTGCGGGTGTGGATGCCGGCGTGGGTCAAGGCCTCCGACAGGGACTTGTAGGAATCCGCCAGGTCCATGTACTTGCCGACCATGGCGATGTTCACTTCGTGCAGGGGGTTGGCCATGGACTCCACTACCGCGTCCCATTCACTCAAGTCCGCGACCGGCAATTGCAGACCGAAAAGGCGCACGACTATTTCATCCAGTTTCTGTTCATGCAGCAGGCGCGGGATCTTGTAGATGTTATCCACGTCCACCGCGGAAATGAT
>CAYMXG010000328.1:0-3190 GCA_964394115.1 uncultured Enterobacteriaceae bacterium
TTGGAACTGCCCTGCAGGAACCAGAGCAGTTCATGAATGATGGAGCGCAAGTGCAGCTTCTTGGTGGTCACGGCCGGGAAACCCTGCGCCAGGTCAAATCGCAGCTGGTGGCCGAACACGCTGAGCGTACCGGTGCCGGTCCGATCGGATTTGCGCGCACCCTGGGTGCGCACGTGTCGCATCAATTGCAGGTACTGTTCCATTTCAGCGCGCGGGGGTGGCGGTGCGATGGGCCCAGAGCACCATGCCCGCGCCCAGGATCACCATGGGCAATGAAAGCACCTGACCCATGGTCAGCCAGCCGCCGGCCAGGTAACCGATGTGCGCATCGGGCTCGCGCACGAACTCCACCGCAATGCGCGCCACGCCGTAGAGCGAGAAGAACAGACCGGTGGTGGCCATGGCCGGGCGCGGGCGGGCTGAATACCACCACAGGATCGCGAACAACAACACACCTTCCAGCAGCGCCTCATAGAGTTGCGACGGGTGACGCGGGATGCCTTCAGCGCGCGGATCCGGGAAGATCATTGCCCACGGGACATTGGACGCCGTCCCCCAGAGTTCGCCATTGATGAAATTCGCCACGCGGCCGCAGGCCAGCCCGACCGGGACCACCGGCGCGAGAAAATCACTGACGGCAAAAAACGCCTTGCCGGTATGCCGGGCAAAAACGCCGGCGCCAGCCAATCCGCCAATGAGACCGCCGTGGAAAGACATGCCCCCTTCCCAGATGCGCAGGATCGCCAGCAGATTGGAAAAGTAGTAGCCGGGATTGTAGAACAGCACCTCCCCCAGCCGCCCGCCGATCAACAGGCCGAGGGCGCAATAGAACACCAGGTCACCGACCTGATCCCGCGTCCACACGCCGGGCTGCAAATCCGCGCGCCGGTTCAGCAGCCACCAGGCCCCCAGAATCCCGACTACATAACTAATGCCGTACCAACGAATCTTGACCGGCCCAAGGGCGATGGCGACGGGATCAATTTGCGGATAGGTCAACATGCGGCTAATAGTGTACCGGATTGAGGTTTGGGCAAGCCGCGAACACTCATCGCGAAACTCGGATTAAGCCAGCAGCGTGTCATGCCCGTGAAGACCGGTATCCAGCGTGAGCTGTCATACCGGCGCCGTCACCCCGGTGAAAACCGGGGCGGTATCCAGGCGATGCTCACTGGGCCCCGGCCCCCGTGTCGTAGCACGGGGCAGGCTTCGCCGGGGCGACAGATCAAGGGCCAGGCGACGGCGCCGGAACGGCAATTTCGTGCGAGAATCGGTCATTCCAGACCTTGCATAAGGTATGGCTCAGCCTCCGGCCCGGCAGAAATCTTCCTATGACGCGCAATTCTGATCACACCAACGCCCTCATCAACGAAACCAGCCCGTACCTGCTGCAACATGCCCACAACCCGGTGCAGTGGTATCCCTGGGGCGAAGCGGCGCTGAACCGGGCGCGCGCCGAGGACAAACCCATCCTGTTGTCCATCGGCTATTCCGCCTGCCATTGGTGCCACGTGATGGCACACGAATCCTTCGAGGATGAAGCCACCGCAAAAATGATGAATGCCCACTTCATCAACATAAAAGTGGACCGCGAGGAGCGGCCGGACCTCGACAAGATTTATCAGACTGCACAGCAACTGCTCACGCACCGCACCGGCGGCTGGCCGCTGACCATGTTTCTGACCCCCGAAGACCAGGTCCCGTTTTTCGGCGGCACCTATTTCCCGCCGGAACCGCGTTACGGCATGCCGGGATTCCCCGGCCTGCTGGAGCGGGTAGCCACCTATTACCGCACCGAGACGGAGGCCATCCGGCGCCAGAACCAGTCCATGCAGGAAGCACTGCAGGCCATGGCCCAACCACCGGACATGGAAGCGGATACCGGGGCACACCCGCTGGAAGCCGCCGTCAACGAACTGGCACAGTCGTTTGATTCCCGCCATGGTGGGTTCGGCGGCGCCCCCAAATTCCCCCACCCGCCCAACCTGGACCTGCTGCTGCGGGTGGCCGACAGCCCGGGACTGTGCAGCGATCCGGCCCCATTGGATGAAATGCTGCAACTCACATTGAAGAAGATGGCGGACGGCGGAATTTACGATCAGTTGGCCGGCGGCTTCTGCCGTTATTCCGTCGATGATTACTGGCTGATCCCGCACTTTGAAAAGATGCTTTACGACAACGGCCAGTTGTTGTGCGTCTACAGCGACGGCTGGCAGCGCCTGCGCGATACGTCAATGCGCGACACCGCCGCGGGCATTGCGGCCTGGGTCATGAACGAGATGCAGGACGCGGCCGGCGGCTACTACTCCTCCCTGGACGCCGATTCAGAGGGACACGAGGGAAAGTTTTATGTCTGGGATCCGGAGCAGGCCCGCGCGTTGCTGACGGAAGAAGAGTTTGCCGCCTGCCGGCCACGATTCGGGCTGGATAAATCCGCAAATTTTGAAGGCAAGTGGCATCTGTACGCCGCTGCCGACGTGCCGGATATTGCCGCAGCCAGCGGTCAGTCCGCAAGCGAAGTCTCGAGCCTGCTGCACACCGCAACGGGAAAACTTCTGCAAGCCCGCGCCCGGCGTGTTCGTCCCGCCACCGACGACAAGATTTTGACGTCATGGAACGGGCTGATGATCAAGGGCATGGCGCGCGCGGCACTGCGCATGGATCGGCCGGAGTGGGGTCAGTCAGCCGCGCGGGCGCTGGATTTTATCCGCGCCACGCTGTGGCAGGACGGCCGGTTGCTGGCCACCTGCCGCGACGGAAAGGCGCACCTGGCCGGATACCTCGATGATCATGCCGCGATGCTGGACGCCACACTGGCCCTGTTGCAGTGGCATTGGTCGGACCCGTGGCTGGAGTTTGCCAGGGACCTGGCGACCGCCTTGTTGCACCATTTTGAGGACACGGAACTGGGCGGATTCTTCTTCACCGCCCATGATCATGAGCAATTGATCCAGCGCCGCAAGGATTTCATGGATGACGCGGTTCCCTCCGGCAATGCCGTTGCCGCCGGCGCCCTGCTGGCACTCGGCCACCTGATTGGCGATGAAAATCTCGTCGGCGCCGCGCAACGGACCCACCGCGCCGCCGGCGCCAGCCTGCAGCGCATACCCCATGCACACGGCGCGCTGTTGTGTTCCTTGCTGGATATGATGGAACCACCGTTGCAGATCATATTGCGCGGCCCGGCAAC
>CAYMXG010000329.1:0-3175 GCA_964394115.1 uncultured Enterobacteriaceae bacterium
TTCTTTTTGTCTTTTCCCTATATTCTACCTTCTACATTCTACCTTCCGCCCAAGCCATACACGTGAAACTTTTCGCCGCAATCGCCAGTGTTGCAGTCCTCGCTGCCTGTACACCCACGACGCCTCCCGATTTCTCCGCCCCACCCGGCAGCATGGCCCCCGAACTTACCATGGGGGGTGATGGCCGGGCATATCTGAGCTGGCTGGAGCCGCAGGGATCAGGGCACGCACTGCGTTTCGCGACCTTTGATGCTGCCGGCTGGAGCGCGGCACGCACCGTGGCCCACGGCGACAACTGGCTCGCGAACTGGGCGGATTTTCCGTCGGTCACCGCATTTGGCAACGGTACGTTGGCCGCCCACTGGTTGCGGCGTCGTGGTGAAGTCAGCCATGCCTATGACGTCGCCATGTCCTTCTCCCGGGATGGCGGCGCGACGTGGGATGAGCCGGTATCACCTCACGCGGACGGCACGGAGACTGAGCACGGGTTCGTGACGCTGGTGCCGGCCGGGCCGGAGCGCCTGCAAGTGATCTGGCTCGACGGCCGCAATATGGCCGGACATGACGAGGACACGGCGGAACTTCATTCGGCCATGACGCTGCGCCACGCGGAATACGACGGGCACAGCCGCAAGATAAGTGAAGTTGAACTGGACGCGCGCACCTGCTCCTGTTGTCAGACCAGTGCAGTGAACACGCCCAAGGGCCTGCTGGTGGCCTACCGGGATCGCACAGCGGAGGAGATCCGCGACATCGTGTTACTGAGAAATGTTGATGGACAGTGGCAGCAACCTGAACCGGTGGCCAGCGACGGCTGGCACATCGAAGCCTGTCCCGTGAACGGCCCGTCACTGGATGCGCGTGACAAGCACCTGGTGGCGGCATGGTTCAATGGCGCGGAGAATACTCCCAGAGTGCAGGTGGCATTTGCGGACCATGATGGCGGCACGTTCAGCACGCCGCTGCGCGTGGATGCGGGCCGGGCACTGGGCCGGGTGGATGTGGTGCTGCTTGACTCTGGCTCGGCGCTGGTATCGTGGGTGGAACTGTCGGGCAAGGATGCGCAAGTGGTAATACGCCAGGTGCGCCAGGATGGGCGCATGGGCATGCCGGAGACATTGGTGCGCGTAGACCCATCACGCCTGAGCGGATTCCCGCGCATGGTGCGCCGGGGCGGCGACGTGTTGATTGCCTGGACGGAAGGCGATGCCAGGGCGCGGCATGTTCAGGCCAGAGTACTGTCCCCGTCGCTGTTCGATTAGCGGGGTTTCTTTTTCCCCCGCGGCCGCGCTGTACCGCTGTACATCACCAGCCGATTGCGGCCTTGCTTTTTAGCCTTGTAAAGGGCCTGGTCCGCCCGTTCGAGCAGACTCTCCAGCGAATCGTCAGGAAGGAGTTGCGCCAGCCCAATGGATACGGTGACCGAGGGGAGAGGCGAACCATCCCGGTTCTTGATCTGTCGCTGTTCAACGGACTGGCGCAGTCTTTCTGCCACGGTCATGCTCTCGCGTGGCTCGTCGCAACCCACGAGGATGCAAAATTCCTCGCCGCCAAAACGCGCCAGCAGGTCGGAAGGACGCAGGTTGTCGCGGAGAGTTGTGGCCACCGCTCGCAGGCACTGGTCCCCCGACAGGTGTCCATGGGTGTCGTTGTAAGGCTTGAATCGATCTATGTCGATCATGAACAGAAACAGCGGCGCCTCATCGATTTTTGCGCGCTCAATGCCGCGCCGGAACATGCCGTTCAACCAGCGCCGATTGTAGATACCGGTCAGCGGATCCATTGAGGCGCTGATTTCCTGCATCAGGAGGCGTTCCTGGCTGGTCGCCAGCGCCTCGTTTCCCGACCTGATCCGGGTCCCGAGTATATGCAGGAGATTTCGCGCAAACCGGTTTGAACCATCGATCAATTGCCAGACGACCTCCTTGTGTATCCGAAGGACGCGGCTAGATTCGGTGGCGATTACGTAGGCTGATGGAAGCTCGCCCTCGAACACGGACATTTCCCCGACGCATTCACCCGCATGCAGGGTCGCGAGTGGCTGCAAGTCCAGGTCCGATTGCACCGCCAGTGCGCCCTCGATCAATATGTACAGCTCGGAATTCGGCTCATCCGGCCTGAGCAGGATGTCCCCGGCCTTGACGTCGGCGATGTGCACGAGGCCAAGGTTCCTGGCGATGCTTTCCAGCCGCACGCCTTTGAACAGCGGCATACCCGACAGCAAATTGGGGAGCAGGGCCCCGGGGCTCAATGTTGCGCTACTTCGTGACATAAAACCTCCGGCGCGAGTTGCGGAAGTTTGCGCTGTGTGCACGCGACACCTGCATTGTAGGGAAGCGAAACGAATGTCACTAGCGCAATGCGGACGGGATCAGCTATGCCCCAGGAAGCTGTGAAACACCCCATCCGGGTTGTACTGCCGGCGCAGCGATTCGAGCCGGTCCCAGTTGGCGGCGCTAAAACACTGACGGAACCGATCCGGGTGGCGGCCCTCGACCTCGTTGACGTAATGGCCCTCGGCAAAGGGGTCCATCAGCGGCAGGCATGCCTTCAGCCAGGAAAAAATGCGCGCATCGTCGCGCACATCGTCCCAGATACCGTAGCAGCCAACATAACAGTCGGCCGCCCAGGACTGGCAGGCGTCCGCAACCGGCTCGAGGTTCAGATTGAATCCCGCCAGTACGTGGCAGTCCCGCGCCGGCGCGGTGCGGAAATGCTGTGCCAGCGCAAGCAGGGTTTTCCCGCCCGCGTTGGTGAGGACATTGTCCACCGCATAGCGACCGCAGCGCCCGGCCGGATCGTTCAGGCTGAAGAACTTTGCGAACAACCCTTCAAAGTCGAATGGCTGGTATTCCGTCTTCACGAGACTTCGGCGTGCGAGGTCGGACTGCGCAAACGGTAGCAGCGCCTTGCGCGCATCCGCGTCGGTGTCCTCGAAAGTGAACGCGGAAAGAAAGCATATCTTCGACTTCTCCGACGGCGCATCGGCCGGCGCTTCCGGGTGATGCATCAGCACCACGAGCAACTCCACCCGCGACAAATCGTGTTCGTTCCTCAGCTTGTCCACCGTCGTGGTCACCGCCTCCAGGTCATCCAGCGCGAAGATGTAGGAGCTGGCCATGATCGCGCGCGGGGCCGGGTAAAGTTTCAGTTCCAGCTCCGTGATCGCGCCAAA
>CAYMXG010000330.1:0-3172 GCA_964394115.1 uncultured Enterobacteriaceae bacterium
ATGCATAACGTAGCCGACTTGCTGAAACGTGCTTTAGCGGAGATTCAGGCCGCGCAGGATTTGCACGCGCTCGATGCAGTGAGAACGAGTTGGCTAGGGCGCAAGGGCGAATTGACAGTGCTGCTTAAGCAGCTGGGTACATTGCCGGCGGCGGAGCGACCGGCCGCGGGTGAGTCCATCAATCAGACCAAGACTCGCGTGCATGACGCCATAGAGGCGCGCAAGCTGGCATTGGAACAGGAGCGTATCGAGTCGCAACTGCAGGCGGAACGCATCGACGTCACACTGCCGGGTCGCGGACAGCGGCGTGGCGGGTTGCATCCGGTAACGCAAACGCTGGAACGGGTCGAGGATCTATTCTCGCAGATCGGATTTGCCATCGCCGACGGACCCGAGATCGAGGATGATTTCTACAACTTTGAAGCGCTGAACATTCCGGCCGAACATCCGGCCCGGGCGATGCACGATACCTTTTATCTGCGCGACCATCCCCTGCTGCTGCGCACACACACATCGAACGTGCAAATCCGCTACATGCTGCGCAACAAGCCGCCGCTGCGCATCATCTCCACCGGCCGCGTCTACCGCTGCGACTCGGACCTGACGCACACCCCGATGTTCAACCAGATCGAGGGGTTGGTGGTGGATGAGCAGTCGAGTTTCGCCGACCTCAAGGGCGTGCTGGAGGATTTCGTAGCCCACTTTTTCGCGCGACCGGTGACGCTGCGTTTCAGGCCTTCATATTTTCCATTCACCGAGCCTTCTGCGGAAGTCGATATTCTGGGCGCACGCGGCTGGCTCGAGATTCTGGGTTGCGGCATGGTGCATCCGCGCGTTCTGGAAAACGTCGGCATTGACAGTGAGCGTTTTACCGGCTTCGCCTTCGGCATGGGCGCCGAGCGCCTGGCGATGCTGAAATACGGGATCAATGATTTGCGCATGTTTTTTGAAAACGACGTGCGTTTCCTGCGTCAGTTTGCCTGAGCGCATCGCGGCATGAAGATCAGCGAAAAGTGGCTGCGTGAGTGGGTCAATCCGCCGCTGGACACTGCGGCGCTGGCGGAACAACTCACCCTTGCCGGTTTCGAAGTCGAAACCGTCCAGCGCTGTGACAGCGGACTGGCCGGTGTCGTGGTCGGCGTGGTTGAGCAATGCGAACCCCTGGCGGGATCCGATCATCTGCATGTGTGCAAGGTCGATGCCGGTAACGGCCCGTTGCTGCAGGTCGTTTGCGGCGCCCCCAACGTCAGGTGCGGCGCACGTTATCCGTATGCGCCGCCAGGCGTGGTCCTTCCCGGCGACCGCCATATTGAGGCAGCTGTAATCCGCGGCGTGCAATCCGCGGGCATGTTGTGTTCCGCGGCCGAACTTGGTTTGGGAGACGGGACAGCGGGACTGTTGGAGCTGGATGCGGGCGTGGCGCCGGGCAGCGATCTGATCTCCGCTTTGGCCCTGGATGACTCCGTGCTGGACGTGGCCATTACTCCGAACCGCGGCGACAGCATGAGCATCGCCGGGCTGGCCCGTGAGACGGGTGTGCTCAATCGGATGGAGATCGCGGGTCCGGCCATCACCCCGGTGCCGGCCACAAGCGCGCGCTGCAGGGCAGTGCAATTGGCGGCGCCGGAGGCTTGCCCACGCTATGTGGGCCGCATCATTGATGACCTGGATCTGACGCGGCCATCGCCGTCCTGGATGCGCGAGCGCCTGCGCCGAGCCGGTGTGCGATCCATTAATGTGGCAGTGGATATCACGAATTACGTGATGCTGGAACTTGGGCAACCGATGCATGCCTTCGATGACGCCAAGCTGCGCGGCGACATCGTGGTGCGCTTTGCCGGTGTGGGTGAGCGGTTGACCTTCCTGGATGATTACGAGCGCGAGCTGGCGCCGGACATGCTCGCCATTACCGATGCAACCGGCGTCGTCGCAATGGCCGGCGTCATGGGCGGGCTGGCGACCAGCATCAGCACGTCTACGCGCAGCGTCTTTCTCGAGGCCGCATTCTTCGCTCCGGCGGTGATCATGGGACGGGCAAGACGTTTGGGCATGCAGACCGACGCCGCACAACGCTTTGAGCGTGGCGTCGATCCGGAGTTGCCGGTGCGGGCAATGGAACGGGCCACGGCCCTGATATTGTCCTGTTGTGGCGGTCAGGCCGGCCCGACCGTGGATACCTGCAACCGGGCCGCGCTGCCCCAGCCGCAGGCGGTCACATTGCGACACGCGCGCGTCAACCGTCTCATTGGAGTGGATGTGCCAGCGGAGTCCATTGCGGACATTTTGCGGCGCCTGGGGTTCAAGGCGGTGGCGGGCGCCGGCAATTGGCAGGTCACGGCCCCCGCGTTTCGTTTTGACGTCGCCATCGAAGCGGATCTGATCGAGGAGGTGGCCCGGATCCATGGTTATGGTCAGGTGCCGAGCCGAAATCTGGGCGGGCGCGTTGGCATGCATCCTGACGGGCCGGATCCGCGTATCCGGGATTGGCGCCGCGTGCTGGTGGAGCGGGGTTATCTGGAGGCCATTACCTTCAGCTTCACGGACGCGGGATATCAGGATTTGGTATTGGGCGCCGGGGAGGCCCTTGCATTGCGTAATCCGATCGCCAGTGACCTCGGGGTCATGCGCCGGGGGCTGTTACCTGGCCTGTTGGGCGCCGTGGCTTTCAATTTGAAACGACAGCAGGCACGGGTACGGTTGTTCGAAACGGGGCGTGCCTTTCGGATGGAAAATGGCAAAATCACGCAGCCCCTGCTGTTGGCAGGTATTACATTTGGAAATAACTATCCAGAACAATGGGATATAAAAAATATATCAAGTGACTTCTATGACGTGAAAAGCGACGTGGGGGCCATCCTCGCCGCAGCGGGAATCAGCACCGGATTGCGTTGGCGACCCCAAATCGGTCCGGGTCTGCATCCAGGACAGCATGCTGAAGTTTTTGTGCAAGATCAGAGAGTTGGATATGTTTCCGCTATTCATCCCAGGGTATTGCAGGTCTTGGACCTTCCGGGACCGATGCTGGCGTTTGAACTGGATGTCGAGCATATTCCCGCACGAGCCTCTGTCCCGTTACAACCAATCTCCAGATTTCCCTCATTACGCCGGGATTTGGCTATTGTTGTGGACCAGGATCTGCCGGTACAAAGGGTCTTGGATGCCGCTGCCGCAG
>CAYMXG010000331.1:0-3172 GCA_964394115.1 uncultured Enterobacteriaceae bacterium
CACCCCAGGCAGTTGCATCCTCCAGTTGATCAAAGGTCAACGCGCCCTGGTTGCCGAAGCTGTTGACGAAGCGTTGCCGGTCATCTTCCTGCCGATCCACGTCGAATCCGATGGTGAACTGGTTCTCGCGCCCGAACAGATCGCCGGTCAATGTGTACTGCGCGCCGCCGCCATAGAAGAAGCGATCGAATTCCACCACGCCGTCAATGGCGGAAAAGGGGATGTGCGTGCCGAGCGGCAGGTAGTTGCCGAAATCACGCCACACGTAGTAATTGCGCACCCGGATCGCATGGCCTTCCGCCAGTTCGCGCCGGTAGACCCAGCCCAGTTTCTGTTGCTCGAGCGATTCGCCGGCATTGGAGCTGACATTGCGGGCCTGGGCCTGCTTCGGATCCGCCTCGGCATCGTCGGCGGTAAGGGCGCCGGCATCGTCGGCCACCGGCGACTCCACCGCATTGATGACCAGCGTCAGGTCGGAGACGTCATCGATGTCGTAGCGAAACTTGCTGTTGAACAGCGTGTGGTTGACCTCGGAATGGTCGCGGTAGCCGTCATTGTTCAGGTACGAGGCGTTCAGCAGGTAGTTCAGTTGCCCGTGCTGCCCGCCCGTCTTGAGCTGGTATTTCTGGTGATCAAATTCACCCACGGTCACGCCGGCCTCGATGAAAGGCGTTTCGGGCCCATCTTCGGTATACAGGCTGATCACACCGCCGGAAGAGGCGCCATACAGGGAGGAGGAGGGTCCGCGGATCACTTCCGCCCGCGCCAGCGATCCCATATCCACGTCATCCACGCCGCTCTGTCCGTCGGCGAGCGTCGCCGGAATTTCGTCCACGAAGATCTTGATGCCGCGAATGCCGAAGTTGGAGCGGGCGCCGAAGCCGCGAATGGAGATGCGCAGGTCCTGCGTGAAGTTGTAGCGGTTCTGGAAGAACAACCCGGGGACCCGCGCCAGCGACTCGTCCAGCCCCAGTTCCTGCCTGCCCCCGTGCAAGTCCTGCTGTTCCACCACGGTGGCGCCGCCGGGGATGTCGGCGAGTTTCAGATCCAGGCGCGTGGCGGAAACGATCACTTCCTCAAGGGAAGGAGTGCCCAAATCGGCATGGGCGGTCGTTGCCACGGCGGCAAGAGCGAACAACAGAAACAGTTTGTGCTTGAACATAAGAAACAATTACTCCTGAAAAAATGGACGCGAATTCAAATCTGAAAACAGGGGAACAGGAAGTGCACGAGGCGTGCCAATTCCCTGGTGGGCGGTAATCCGGGCAAAAAGCGGGAATTAATAATCGCCGTGAACGTTAACGCGGCGTGAACTGGCTGCGATCAGCCAGTGCGGTGCGTCATTTGACGCACTTTCGAAACCTCGCGCAATCGGTGAATACCGTTTCGTCATTCCAGAAACCGCATCCCGCGTCATTCCGGAAGCGGCTAAACCGCTATCCGGAATCCAGTTCCTGTGTTCAGCCCGACTCGATTCCGGGTCGCGAGTCCTGCGGACTCTTGCCCGGAAGGACGTACTCATCCCTCAACGCCAAGGCGGACGGGCGCGAACCACCGCTGGCCCAGTCCAGCAACTGCACGGTGTGCACACGCGGCAGATTTGAAAAGCGGCCTATCTGCATCATGCAGCCCAGGTTGCCGCTGGCGATGACATCACCACCGGCGGCATCGAGTACGGCCGCCTTTTTTCTCCCCAGCGTCTCCGCCAACTCAGGCTGCAGCAAATTGTAGGTGCCGGCCGAACCGCAGCAGGTGCCGTCATCGGGTGCGGCGATGACGGTGAAGCCGTGTTCCTGCAACAACCGCCGCGGCACATCGCCCAGCTGCTGACCGTGACGCAGGGAGCAGGGCGCCTGGCTGATGACCCTTAATCCCAGCGCGGCGGTGGCCGGTGGCAGGTTGCCGCCCATGGCCATGAACTCGCAGATGTCCTTGAACAGCGGCGCGAGCGATGCGACCGCGGCGGCACAGTCAGGATCGTTGCGCAACAGGTACGCATAATCCTTCAACATCGTTCCACACCCGGAGGCGTTGACGATGACGGCCTGCCAGCCTCCTGCGCCCCTGGACCAGTGCGTGACATTGGCCCGGATCTGCGCCAGCGCGGCCGTTTCATGCCCGAGATGGTGGGCAATGGCGCCGCAACAGGCGTCCTTGATCACTTCCACGTCGTAGCCGGCGCGATTCAGCAGGCGCACCGTGGCCAGGTTGATCTCCGCACCGAACACCTGTTGAACGCATCCCGCGAGCAATGCCACGGTCCCGCGCCGGGGCGTGGTCGCGGGGTGGTGCGCAGAGAGCGGAGCTGCTGCGTCCGGCGGTGCGGTCCGCAACAGGTCGCGCAGGGGTCGCAGACGCAACGGCAACGGGATGAATTTGATCATGTGACGGGCAATGACCAGCAGCGGACCAAAGCGGGCGGCCTGCGGCAACAGACGGGCCAGCAATCCCCGCTGCCATCGCGCCAGCCAGTCGCGCCCGGCATGATTCACGATGCGCGGCCGTGCCTGGTCGATGAGATGCATGTAGTTCACACCGGAGGGACAGGTGGTCATGCAGGCCAGGCACGACAGGCAGCGATCCAGGTGCACGACGACCTTGGTGCTCGCCGCGCCATCGCCCTCTAGCAAGCCCTTGATCAGGTAGATGCGTCCACGCGGGCCGTCCAGTTCATCGCCGGTGATCTGGTAGGTGGGGCAGGTGGCATTGCAGAATCCGCAATGCACGCAGCGGCGCAGGATGGCGTCCGCGGATTGCAGATCCGGATCGGCAAGTTGTGCCGGCGTGAAATGGGTTTGCATCAGACGGGATAAAGGCGGCCGGGATTGAACAGGCCCAGGGGATCAAAGCTTTGCTTCAGCCTGCCCGTCAACGCCGCCAGTGCCGGCGGTTGCGGAGTCAATACGCTGATGGCCGACTTGGTCGCCGCTGGTGCGCGCATGATCACAACGCTGCCCCCAACGGGTCGCAGCAGGTCGCGCAGTGCCTGCACCAGTTCCACGGCAGCGGCGGACTCGACTCCGATCCAGAACCAGGCGCCGCCCGTATCCAGATACCACGCATGTATCTGCCGGGCGGCAAGGGCATCGGCAACGGCGGGCGCCCATGTAGGTGGCAGCGAGAGTTTCAGGAGCACTGGACTCGCGGCCACCGGTGCGGCGTCACGCAAGGC
>CAYMXG010000332.1:0-906 GCA_964394115.1 uncultured Enterobacteriaceae bacterium
CGAAGCAGCGTTCCTACCGGCAACTGGTGGAGGACGAGATCCTGAAGCCGCTGAAAATGAACGACACTTCCATCGGCGTACGCCGCGACCTGCGGGCGCGCTACCACGTGCCGCTCTTCATCACGCCGGCGCCGGTGGAACACCTCGGTCACAGCAACCTTGGTCCCAACGGTGCGTTCGAGGAAGAAGAGGCGGAGATGCCCTGGGTCGGCGGCTACTCCACCCTTGGCGACATGCATCGCTTTGCCGAGATGCTGCGGCGTGGCGGCGAACTGGACGGTGCGCGCATCGTTTCGCCCGCGCTGTTGCGCCTCGCGCGGCAGAATCAGACCGGCGAGAAGCCCAATGAACTGTACCGGCCGCTGGCAGTGTCACAGGGCCGGGAGCCATACCCGGCGTACATCGGTCTCGGATATTCCCTGCGCGGGCACACCATCTTTCCGAACCTGCTCGGCACGCTGACCTCCCCGGAGACCTTCGGCAATTACGGGTTCGGCAGTTCGCTGTACTGGATTGACCCGGTGCTCGACATGACGTTCGTGTGCCTGACCACGGGCGTCATGGAGCGGGGCGCGAATTTCGATCGCTTCCAGAAGCTCTCGGACCTTGCCGCGGCCGCGGCGATCTGACGGGTAAAGTGAAATTGAGTCACGAATTGTGGGGCCGGCTTTACGCCGGCCCTCATTGTCGGCCGGGATAAACCCGGCCCCACAACTCCCGGCCCCACAATAGCCAGCCCCGCAAGATGCCACAAGAATTTGATTATGTGATCGTCGGCGCCGGCACCGCGGGCTGCGTGCTGGCGAATCGCCTGAGCGAGAACCGGGACCTCCGCGTCTGCCTCATCGAGGCCGGGCCGCCGGACAAGAGCCCGCTGATCCACATCCCCGCGCTCGTCGCGTTCCT
>CAYMXG010000332.1:916-3170 GCA_964394115.1 uncultured Enterobacteriaceae bacterium
CTACAAGACCGTGCCGCAGCCGAACCTGAACAGCCGCAGCCTCCTGGTACCCCGTGGCCGCGTGCTCGGCGGCTGCAGTTCCACCAACGGCATGGTCTATTACCGCGGCCACCCGAAGGACTTCGACGACTGGGCCTCCGCCGGCAACCCTGGCTGGAGTTTCAGGGAGGTGCTGCCGTACTTCATCCGTTCCGAAAATAATGACACCTTCAAGGATCCCCACTGGCACGGCGTCGGCGGACCCATGACGGTGTCGAACATCGTGGACCCGAACCCGATGAACGCAGTGTTCCTGGAGGCTACGGCGCAGTGCGGCTATCCGCGCTGCGCCGACTTCAACGGTTGCCTGGATCCGGTGGGGTTCAACACGCGCCAGGGCAACATCAGGAACGGCCGGCGCGAGTCCGGCGTGACGGCTTTCCTGAAGCCGATCAGGAAGCGCACCAACCTGGAGATCGTCACCAATGCACTGGTGACGCGGGTACTGGTCACCGACCGGCGTGCCACCGGTGTCGAGTTGAACCGGGGCGGGGAACTGGTGCAGGTGCAGGCGCGGCGCGAGGTCGCCCTGGCGGGCGGCACCATCGCGTCGCCGCAGACCCTGATGCTCTCGGGTATTGGCGACGGCCGGGAATTGCAGAAGCTCGGCATTGCCGTACAGCACGAACTGCCGGCCGTGGGCCGGAATTATCATGACCATCCCGCCATCGGTATCCTTTACAAGACCGACGTGCCGGAATCCTACGGCCTGTCCTGGCGCGCGACGCCGCGGAACGTGACCGCGTTGTTCAAGTATCTGCTGCTGCGGCGCGGGCCGCTGGCTTCGAACCTATTCGAGTCCACCGGGTTTCTGCGCTCGACGGAGGGACTGGATCGGCCGGATGTGCAGCTCGTGTTCCAACCGGCGCGGCGCAACCTGTCGCCGTTCCCGATTCCGCTGCAACACGGTTACGCCATGAACCCGCTGGTGCTGTACCCGAAGAGCCGCGGGCGCGTGACGCTGGCCGGCCCCGATCCCCATGCCAAGCCGCTCATCGATCCGAACCTGTTGGGGAATGAATCCGACATTGAGCCGCTGGTACGCTCCATCCGCATCTCGCGCAAAATCTTCGCCGCGCCGGCGTTCGCGCGTTATGCGGGGGTGGAATACGGGCCTGGGCCGGCGGCGCAGGGCGACGAGGAACTCAAGGCATATATAAGGAGCAACGCGGTAACCGTGCATCACCCGGTCAGCACCTGCCGCATGGGGCAGGGCGCGGACGCGGTGGTGGACGCAGAATTACGCTTGCACGGCATGACGGGATTGCGAGTGGCGGATGCCTCCGTGTTCCCGTCCATCATCGGCGGCAATACCAATGCTGCGGTGGTGATGGTGGCGGAGAAGGCCGCAGACCTCATCCTGGGTCGGCCCGCACCGGCGCCGATCAATCCGCAAACCTGAAAAATGAACTTTGATGTGGGGCCGGCTTTACGCCGGCCCTCATTAATCGGCCGGGATAAACCCGGCCCCACAGGACGGGAGGCATCGGCATGGCAAGAGAACACATGAAAACCTGGACCATCGGCAAGGTGGAGATCACCCGCATCGTCGAGGTCAACGGTCACACGGACCCGCTGTCCTTCCTGCTGGAGGGCGGCAGCGCGGAATTGATGAAGCAATACGACTGGGTGTTCCCGCATTTCGCCACGCCCGAGGGCGATATGCGCATCTCGTTCCAGTGCTTCGTCGTGAAGACGCCGAAACACCGAATCATGATCGACACCTGTATCGGCAACGACCGCCAGCGACGCTTCGACATCTTCAACAACATGAACACGAGCTTCCTCGCCGACATCGCGGCGGCCGGTTGTCCCGCTGAGTCCATCAACACCGTGCTGTGCACACACCTGCATTTCGACCACGTCGGTTGGAACACGCACCTCGAGAACGGCAAGTGGGTGCCGACATTTCCCAACGCGCGCTACCTGTTCGGGAAAACGGAATGGGAACACTGGAAGACGATGCCACGGGAGGGGAACGAAGAATCCATGCACCTGGTGGATTCCGTTGACCCGATCCTCGCCGCAGGTCTCGCGGATTTCGTAGATATGGATTGCCGGGTTACCCCGGAGGTGCGGCTGGTGCCGACGCCCGGCCACACGCCGGGGCACGTGAGCGTGGTCATCTCGTCAGAAGGCGAGGAAGCGGTGATCACTGGCGACCTGATGCATCACCCGGTGCAGATCGCGGTGCCGGAGATGAAGGGGAATTTCT
>CAYMXG010000333.1:0-3167 GCA_964394115.1 uncultured Enterobacteriaceae bacterium
CCTTGCTGGATATGATGGAACCACCGTTGCAGATCATATTGCGCGGCCCGGCAACAGAAATTGCCCACTGGCAGCGACAATGCGCCGGAATCCTGCCGCTGCGTGCGCGCCTGTTTGCCATCCCTGATGGCGCCGGCCCACTGCCGGGCCTGCTGGCTGAGCGCAAACCCGGCGCCGGCGTCCTGGCCTGGGTCTGCGAAGGTTTCACCTGCGATGCGCCGATCACGGAGCTTGGCGCGTTGTTGGAACGCGTTAAAGTCACACGTAAAACACCAGCTCTGTAGAGAATGCCTTTCCCACGCCAGCAACCGCTGTTTCTGTCCTCTATTTGCCGCTTTGTGCCTTGTAATTTGTGACTCGTCATCTGTGACCGTCTTCTCCTTGTGACGTTTTTTCCATCACTCCCGTGCCAACGCCCGATTGCGGTATTATTGACACCTGATTTTTTGATCGGTCCCCGTCGCAGCCGCTGGAGGGTGCGAGCCGGTCCCGCCCCTGTGGCGTCATTTACCCTGGGAAATACTGACCAATGGAGCACGTTCAACACCGCCGCCTGGCGGAGTGGGTCCGGTCCATGGCCCGGCTGTGCGAGCCGGATCGGGTGGTCTGGTGTGATGGTTCCGCCGCGGAACAGGCCGCCATCTGGGAGCTGCTGGTGCAAAACGGCGCCGCCCGGCGCCTGAATCCGAAACTCCGACCGCAAAGTTTCGTGGTCCGATCAGATCCGGCCGATGTGGCCCGGGTCGAAGACCGCACCTTCATCTGTTCCGGCGATCGCGACGACGCCGGCCCGACCAACAACTGGGTTGCGCCGGATGAAATGCGCGCCACGCTGCGGGGTTTGTTCTCTGGTTGCATGCGCGGCCGCACGCTGTACGTCATTCCCTACAGCATGGGGCCCATCGGCTCCGACATCGCCCACATCGGCGTTCAGTTGACGGACTCCCCCTACGTGGTCGGCAGCATGCAGGTCATGACCCGGGTCGGGCGCCTCGTCCTGGAACAACTGGGAACGGAGGGACGATTTGTTCCCTGCATGCACTCCGTCGGCCGCCCCATACCTGGCAGCACACCCGACGTACCGTGGCCATGCAACCCGGATCAACGCTACATCGCCCATTTTCCCGAGACCCGTGAAATCTGGTCCTACGGCTCGGGCTACGGCGGCAATGCGCTGCTGGGTAAAAAGTGTTTCGCATTACGCATTGCCTCGGTCATGGCCCGGGATGAAGGCTGGCTCGCCGAGCACATGCTGATCGTCAAGATCACGAATCCCGCCGGCCACGTGCGCTACATGGCGGGGGCGTTCCCCAGCGCCTGCGGTAAGACCAACCTGGCGATGCTGACCCCCACGCTGCCCGGTTGGAAAGTCGAGACCATCGGCGACGACATCTGCTGGATGAAGTTCGGCGCCGACGGACGCCTGTACGCCATCAACCCGGAGGCAGGCTTTTTCGGCGTGGCGCCCGGCACCAGCCTCAATTCCAATCCCAATGCCATGCACACCGTGCAGCGCAATTGCGTCTTCACCAATGTGGCCGAGACTCACGACGGCGACGTGTGGTGGGAGGGCATGACCGACACACTGCCGGAACGGCTCACTGATTGGCAGGGACGGCCATGGACTCCATCGGCATCCACGACCGCCGCGCATCCCAATGCCCGTTTCACCGTCGCTGCCAGTCAGTGTCCGGTGATCGCGCCCGAGTGGGAGGATCCGGCCGGTGTCCCGATAAGCGCCATCCTCTTCGGCGGGCGGCGCGCCAGCGTGGTGCCGCTGGTGAATGAGGCCCGCGACTGGACCCAGGGCGTCTTCTTCGGCTCCATCATCGCCTCGGAAAAAACCGCGGCGGCAGCCGGCCGCATCGGAGAATTGCGCCGCGACCCCATGGCCATGCTCCCATTCTGCGGCTATAACATGGCCGACTACTGGTCCCACTGGCTGAACATCGGCAAGCATGGCGGCGCCCATCTGCCGCGCATCTTCTACGTCAACTGGTTCCGGCGTGATGATCGGGGCGGGTTCCTGTGGCCCGGATTTGGCGAAAATTCCCGCGTGCTGAAATGGATATTTGAACGCTGCGACGATGCCGCCCCGGCCCTGGAGACACCCATCGGCCGCCTGCCGGTGGTGGAGTCACTCAACCTGCACGGCCTGCAACTGGAAAATAATGACGTGCATGAGTTGCTGCGCGTGGACCTGGATGGCTGGCGCCAGGAGATGCCGCTTATCCAGGAGTACTATCACAGCTTCGGCGACCGCGTGCCGGAGGCCTTGCAGCGCGAGACCACGGAGATAAGCACGCGGCTGGAGCAGGCACGGCGCTCGGCGGCGTGAAAGTCGTTCAAGGGGCCAGAGCTTAAGCTCTGGCCCCAGTTGCGAAAATGTAGATTCCTGAAAGGGAAAGGGGGAGGTATGAATGAAGTGGTGCAAACCGGAAAAGAAGAACAGAACTGGGCCATGTATTGCCACTTGTCGGCACTGGTGGGCTTCATCATTCCGCTGGGAAATGTACTGGGGCCGCTGGTGATCTGGCTGATGAAGAAGGACACCATGCCGCAGGTGGAGATTCACGGCAAAGAGGCCATGAATTTTCAGATCACGGTACTGTTGGCGGTCATTGCCTGCCTGGTACTGAGCGTTGTACTGATCGGATTCCTGCTGCTGCCGGTGGTGGGAATTGCGGCGCTGGTCCTGACCATCATGGCGTCGATCAAGGTATCCAACGGCGAACTCGGTTACCGCTACCCCATTGCGCTGCGGCTGATCAAATAGCCCTGCCCACGGACCAGGGATTGGTGTGAAAGACAGCTACCGGGACTCCGGTGTGGCCGCGCCCGCACCGGAGATTCCTCCTCTTTTGACGATCGAAACCGCCACGCTGCGCAAGGTGACGTGGCACCTGTTGCCGTTCCTGCTGCTGCTGTACATCATCTGCTGGCTGGACCGGGTCAACGTCGGCTTCGCCGCGTTGCAGATGAACCAGGACCTCGGCTTCAGCGCCTCGGTGTATGGTTTCGGCGCCGGCGTGTTCTTCGCCGGCTATGCGCTGTTCGAGATCCCCAGCAACCTGATCCTGGCGCGGGTCGGCGCGCGGCGCTGGATCGCTCGCATCATGGTCACCTGGGGACTGATCTCCACCTGCATGATGTTCGTGCATGACACC
>CAYMXG010000334.1:0-3166 GCA_964394115.1 uncultured Enterobacteriaceae bacterium
GGTACGCTGCATTGGTCAGGCCGTTGTGGCCGGCGCCGATGACGATGGCGTCGTAGCGTTGCATGGGATTGCGATTCTCCAACAGAACCTGACCCTCCCGCCAAGAGAGCGGGAGGAAACCTCAATGCGCCGCTGCTTCCCCCGGCGCCGACTTCAGTTCATCCAGCGTCTGGTCCACGGCACGCTCGAAAGCCGACAATGTCGCAGCAAGACAGGATTCATCATGGGCCTCGCACATGAACCAGGGCTCGCGCGAATCCGGCTCCACGAGGATGCCCAGATCATGCAGCTTCGGCGCCATGGTGTCATAGAACGTATAGTCGGTCTTGACCCAGCCACGATAATCCTTGGGCGGGGTCTGTGCAAAGAACAGCCCGGACAGCGCCGGGTGTCCGACGAAGGAGTGCGGAATGCCGCGCCGCGACAGTATCTGGCCCAGCCCCTCGCGCAGCCGCCGGCCATAGCGGGCGATGTCGTCCAGCGCCGATGTCTCCTCCAGGATCTGCAACGTGCGCTCAGCCGCGGCCAGAGACACGCCATGCCCGGAATAGGTGCCGCCATGCACGACGCCCCTGCCGATGAGCCGCATGATGTCCTCGCGTCCGCACAGGGCCGAGATCGGGTAACCGTTGGCCAAGGACTTGGCGAAGGTACACAGGTCCGCGCGCACGCCCATCAGCTCCTGCACACCACCGCGCGCCACGCGGAATCCGGTCTTGACCTCGTCGATGATCAAAACGACGTCATACTTGCTGCACAGGGTGCGCACATCCTTCAGGTACTGCGTCTCGGCAGTGATGGCGCAACAGTTGCCCTGGATGGGCTCGATGAGTAACGCAGCAATGTCGTTGGCGTGGCGCTTGAACAGCCGCTCGAGGCGGTTGGCGTCATTCATGGGCACACTGTGAATCAGGTGCCCGTAGAGTTTCGGCACTCCGGTACTGTAGGCCACCAGTTCCGGGTCGCCGTCGGAAGCCTGCCAGTTCTCGATGTCCGTCTGCCAGAGTCCCTCGCTGAACACGCCGTGATAGCCCCCCTCCACCAGCACATAGGAATCCCTGCCTGTGAATGCCCGGGCCAGCCGCAGTGCGGCCATGACCGCCTCGGTGCCGGAGACCGAGAAACGCACCAGTTCCGCAGCCGGGACCATGCGCGAGATCCGTTCCGCCACCGCCAGCTCGCGCTCCGTGGACAGGGCAAATACCCCGCCCACGTCCATGCCCGCGCGGGCCGCTTCGTCCACCCGCCGGTCGGCATAGCCCAGAATGTTCGGGCCGTACCCCATGCGGTAATCAATGTACTCGTTGCCGTCCAGATCCCAGACGCGAGCGCCCTTGCCCCGGCGCAGGTAAATAGTATTTTCACCCCAGTAACGGAAGTTGGACGTGACCCCCAACGGCAGGCGTTTGACGGCCTTTTCGTAATGGGCCCGGGAGGCGGAGAGGTTGCGTGACATGGGCGCTAGGATGGCATTTTGACGACTCTGATGTCCAGTAAATTTGAATGAATGCTCATTCATTTTTATTAATGTATTTTCACATGGGGAATATGCTAACCTTAGGTCCGTAAAGGGTTTTTTCAGGTTTCAGAACCATGCCGAAACGAACAAAAAAAGTTGCCAAAACGCCAGGAAAGCGCGAGAAGAACAAGGAGTTGCGCCGCGGGCAGCTGATCCGCGCCACCATCCGCTCGGTGGCCCGCCGTGGATTCGCCGAAACCACCATGGCGGACGTGACCAAGGAGGCCGGCCTGAGCCTGGGATTGGTCAACCTGCACTTCAAGAGCAAGGACAAGCTCATGGAGGAAACCCTGCGCTACCTGTCCGAGGAATACGAATCCGCCTGTTATGCCGCCATGGCCTCGGCCGGCCCCAGCGCCGCCGACAAGTTGCGCGCCCTGGTGGAACTGGATTTCAGCCCCAAGGTTTGTGACCGCCGCAAGCTGGCAGTGTGGTTCGCGTTCTGGGGCGAGACCAAATCACGACCCACCTATCAGCAGATCTGCGCCCGTAATGACCGCCGCTATGAAAAAATCATCACCGACCTGTGCCAGGAGATCATCGAAGACGGCGGATACACGGGGATCAGCCCGGTGACGATGGCCAGCGGCCTGTCTGCCCTGGTAAATGGCCTGTGGCTGGACCTGCTGATGACACCGGAGGACATGCCGGTGGAAGATGCGCTGCAAATCAGCTTTTTCTTCCTGTCGCACGCCTTCCCAAATCACTTCACCAGCTCCTGATACGGATCAATACCCATGGAAATCACGCTTTCTGACCACGCCCGGCACTGGCGCGATGTGGCCCGCAAGTTTGCCCACGAGGAACTCATCCCGTTTGAAGTAGAGGCGGAACTCAATAACGGCGTCGTCGCCCCGGATCGCCGCGCCCGCCAGCAGCGCCTGGCACTGGAGTTGGGATTTGGCCGCATGGATGTACCCAAGGCCTGCGGTGGCCTGGCGCTGGGCATGACCGAACAGGTCGCAGTGTGGGAACAACTGGGCCAGGTCACCAATGGACTGTGCTGGTGTTTTTCGGAGCCACAGCAGTGGATGTTCAAGGCCTGCTCATCCGAACAGGTGCAACGCTACGTGTTGCCACTGATGCGCGGCGAGCGTCGCGACTGCTATGCCATCACCGAATCCGAACCCGGATCCCAGGAAGTGATCAATACCACCGCCATGCGCAGCCCGGGTGGCTACCGCATCAACGGTGAAAAATGGTACGTAACCAGCGGCAACTTCGCCGACTTCATGTGGCTGCAGGCAAAACTTGAATCCGGGGAATCCGCGCTCTTCTTCGTGGACATGAACAGTCCCGGCCTTGCAGTCGTACGCACGCCCCTGTTCAGCCATACCTTCGCGGCCCACCATCCCATCTACCGGCTCACCGGGGTGTTTGTCCCCGAACAGAACCGCATCGGCGCCGAGGGCGCGGGCATGCAATACATGCGCAGCTGGTTCCGCCATGAACGCATGATGATCGCGGCGCGCTGTTGCGGAGCCGCGGCGCGGTTGATTGAGGAGGCCCAGGCGTTCGCCAGGACGCGCATGATCGACGGTGAGCCACTGTCGTCACGCCAGGCCATCCAGTTCATGCTGGCGGACAGCGTCACTGAACTCTGGGCCGCGCGCCTGATGACCTACGAGGCCGCCGCCGCCCATGACC
>CAYMXG010000335.1:0-3153 GCA_964394115.1 uncultured Enterobacteriaceae bacterium
GGGGACCTGCCGTACTTCGATCATGCTTCCGACGATATGCGCTTCCGCTGTTACCGGTTTCCGGACCCGTTCCTGTGCGACCCGTGGGTATTTGCCGCCAATACGCCGGATATGCAGCACCTGAAAGTGGTGCACAAGACTCAATTTGCCACGCCGGATCCCCACGATGTGGTGACGTGGGACAAATGGGGTTTTCGCTACCGGGTCATCGCCGCCCACCAGGGCGGGATCCCCATCGAATGGACGCTGGGTATCCGCGGCACCAGCCTGTTCTGGCAGGAAGGACCCTATGGGGATTTCTGGCTGGGCGGCATGGTGGGGTTTGGCCTGCCGCGGCCGGGCCAGCACGAGGTGTTTGCGATACTCGCCCTGGACGCCGCGGAATGCGACGCCGCAACCCGCGACGCGATGCTGGCAACGCGCTTCGAGATCGCGGAGCAGCTCATGCACCGCACCATCAACGAGGACAGGAACATCCTGAATACCATTCACTACTGCCCGGGTACGCTTACCCGGGGGGATCGCACGCTGTCCAGGTATCTCCAATTTCTGCGCGACTATCCCCGGGCCCACCCCTCCGGGCCCTTCATCCGCTGACTCCGGGTCCGCGCCGCAAGGAATTTTGTTCAAGACCGGGGACGCTCATTGCCGCACACTTCACGGCGCAGACCTGTTGCCATGCCCAAAGCCACCCGCGGCAAGATCACACTTTGCTTCATCCAGCCCGGCGGCCGGAAACAAACCGTGGCGGTGGTGGCCGGGACCACGGTGATGAATGCGGCGGTGGATCATGGCGTGCCGGGTATTGACGCCATCTGTGGCGGATCGTGCAGTTGCGCCACCTGTCATGTGTACGTGGATGCGCCCTGGAACCGGATTGTCGGGCCACCCCTGGCTGACGAACTGCAGTTGCTGTCCGCGCTGGATGGCAAACACGACGACAGCCGCCTGGGATGTCAGATCAAGGTCAGCCGCGAGATGGATGGCATGACCTTGCGCATCCCGGCGGCAACATAATCAGCCTACATGAGGAATACCGATGCGCCCGAAAAGGAAACCTGAAGCCGCAACCGCCGGTTTGTCCGACTGGATACCGGCCGCCGGCCGCCCGTCCCAGCCACGCCGTTCTGCGAAAAAAATGCTGAATGAAGGCGAAGACGGGCTGTTTAGCCAGTCATGGTTCGTGGTGTGCCAGTCCGGGGAAGTCAAACCGGGCGAAGTGATCGGCCGGGGATTTCTCGATGGGCGCGTCGCCATTTACCGTGGCGCCAATGGCGAGGCCCAGGTATTGAGTGCCTATTGTCCGCACCTGGGTGCGGATGTGTCCTACGGCTTCGTGCAGGGCAACAATCTGCAATGCCCGTTTCATTACTGGGAGTATGACCAGACCGGCAAGGCGGTGAAGACCGGCATCGGCGACAAGCCGCCGCCGAAGGCCTGCCTGTTCCGGTTTCCGACGGTGGAACGCTGGGGGCTCATTTTCGCCTTCAACGGCAAGGAGGCGCTGTGGGACCTGCCGAACCTCCCCTATCCGGATGATGAGCTTTACTTCACGACGGTGGAAATGAAACATTTCCCCGCGGATCCCTGGGTGGGTTGCTGCAACACCCTGGATATTCATCACTTCCTCGTGCTGCACAAGCTCAAGATGCGGCAGGGGGACGTGCAGGAGAAGGACATCCGGTGGTCGGAGCATTCCGTCACCTTTGATTTCAAGGCGTACCATTGGAACGACATCCCGGTGGATTATCGCTTCGGGATCTTCGGGACCACCCTGTTCTACCAGGAAACATTGCTGGGCGGAAACTGGTTCACAGTGCTGGCCGCCCAGGCCATGCCCAAGCCCGGCTACGCCGTCCCCTATGGCGTGTGTGCCACGCGCAAGGGCAAGAATTTGCAGGAATCCATGGAGGTCAACCACCACAGCATGACTTTGGAACTGGATTTCTACGAACAGGACAACCGCGCCTTGAGCGGCATTCACTTCCGTCCCGGCATGTTGCTGCCGCGTGACAAGACCCTGTCCAAATTTCTGGATCACCTGAAACGTCAACCGCGTGCCCATCCCTCCCGGGATGCCATCCGCTGACGCCGCAACCCTCGCCTCCGGAGAGCACAGTCATGAAAAAAGCCACCAAGAAAGTCACCTCCATCAAGACCGCCATCAAGCGGCCGCGCGCCAGACCTGTGCCCGCGGAAGGTGCGGACGGTCTGTTTACGGAATCGTGGTATCCCATCTGCCCGTCCTATGAACTCAGCAAGGGGCAGGTGATCGGCCGCCCGTTCCTGGATGGCCGCATCATTGCGTTCCGCGGCGAGAACGGCATCGCCCAGGTACTGAGCGCCTATTGCCCCCATGTTGGCGCCGACCTCGCCGCAGGCGACGTCACCGGCAACCGAATCCGGTGCGCATTCCACAAATGGGAGTACGACTGCGAAGGCGTGTGCAAAAAGACCGGCATCGGTGACCCTGCGCCCAAAACGGCGCGCCTGTTCAAATTTCCCTGCCAGGAGAAATTCGGCATGGTGTGGGCATTCAATGGTCTGGAGCCCTGGTGGGATATTCCGGATTTTCCCGTTGCCGAAAAGGATCTCGCCATCGATGTGCGCTACGACCCGCCACCGGTACCCGTGGATCCATGGGTTATCTGCGCCAATACGCCGGATTGGCAACACATCAAGATTGTTCACCGCGTGGACTTCGACACGTCGGACATGTACAAGCGCATCAAGTTCACCGACCACTCCATGCAATACAGTTTCAAGGGCCGCCTGTTGGGCAATGGACAGGATGTGAATTACAACGTGGGCATTTTTGGCACCAGCATGTTCCTCCTGCATGGCACTCTCGCCGGGCAGTGGTTCTGTGTGCTGAACGCCTTCGGCCTGCTGCGGCCGCAACTGACCCAGGATTACTTCATCATGGGCGTCAAGAAGGGTGATGGCTCGCCGGAAAGCAACGCCATGATTAAATACCTGCACGATTCGATCTTCACGATGGGCCGGCGCATGGTCATGGAAGATCGGCCCATCCTGCACGGTCTGAAGTACACACCCGGGGCATTGACCAAGTCGGACCAGGCCCTGTCCCGCTTCCTGGACCTGGTGCGCAAATTCCCGCGCTCGCACCATTCCGCGGATTTCATCAATTAA
>CAYMXG010000336.1:0-3134 GCA_964394115.1 uncultured Enterobacteriaceae bacterium
AAGACGCAACGGACGACGGATTTCTGCCGCGCTGGTTCATTCGCAACCGCTGGCATGAATATGTATTTGTGTCCTACGCGGATGGCTTTTCGCCCGACAATGCTGGCGATTGCACCGCCGGGACGGATTGCCTCACTGTGACCGCCCCGAGCGTAACTGTGCAGGACAATCGTCACGCGGTGGCCATTGTCGCGGGTGCGGAGCTTGCGGGGCAGGACCGGGCCACCGTCCCTGTCGCTCTTGCTGATTATTTTGAGGATGAGAATGCGGACCCGGATACCGGCCACCTGTTCTTTGAGCGTGCCGACACCGATGACACATTTAATGACCAGTTAAGCGCAGTAATACCGGATTAACCGCCTGTGCCGGATCCCACCGGGAACTTGAAGTCAGAACCGGTGCCGCATCGGCGCGGCAGGCGCCATGGGCACGAACGCGGGTTTTCACTGGTCGAGCTGGCCATGGTGCTGTTTATCATCTCGCTGGTGGTGGGTGGCTTGCTGGTACCCATGGCGACACAATTGGAGGCGCGGCAGCGCAACGAGGCGCTGTTGCAACTGGAGCAGATTCGTGAGGCGCTGTACGGATTTGCCATCATCAAGGGAAGGTTGCCTTTCTGCACTACCGAGGATGACCCAACCGCCGCCACATATGGGGAAGAGGATACGACGTGCACGCCGGCCAGCCTGGCGGAAGATGGAAAATTGCCGTGGAAGACACTCGGCCTTGCTTCAGGGCACGATCCCTGGGGCGCGCCGCGCACGGCAGCGAGTGACTCCTGGAACGGCTATTGGCGCTACCGGGTTGATCCGAAGTTCTTCGCTACATTCGCTTTGAGCACCGAAACAGATACGACGATTACAATTGATATTGTCAGCTTGAACTCCAGCACCTCTGCTGCCGGTGCTCCTGCTTATGATGTTCTCACGTCCAGTTCGGAAAGACCGGTCGCGCTGGTTTATTCCTCCGGGTCAAACCTGGTTGCCGATGGACAAAATACAAGCTATGAAGCGAATGCATCGACTTATGAAGGCGGCAATGTCAGTAACCTGGATCGCGATGGGGACGGTGACGAAGACGAGTTCGATGACGTGATGATATGGCTCTCGCGCCCGCATCTGCTCAGTAAAATGGTGGCCGCCGGCCGGCTACCCTGAGTGCAGTCTGCCCGTGAGCCGGAAACACACGCGTCCCGGTTCATTGGATTGCAGCGACAGCACGTAACCATGCTGCTGCGCCTGCTTGGCGGCCTGGTACAGTCCGATGCCGAGGCCATTTTGCGAGGCCACCGGACCCTGCAATAGACCCTCCGCCAGTTCCGGGGCGATCGCGGAGCCGGAATCACAGACCTCCAGGTAGACCTGCTCCCCGTCGCTGACCAACTTCACGTCAACATGCAGGTCCGGTTCAACCTGATGCTTGCCGCGCAGGTTCTCCAGCAGATTTTCAACCACGCTGTCAAAGAGTTCCGCGGGTATCAGCGGATCGCCGCTGATATCGGTGTGGAACTTCGGTCGCCGGCCCGGGTTACGCACCTGCAGGTCATGCCACCAGTCCTTCAGAAAAGCGGAATTCGCGCGCGCGTCCGATGGTGCCTGGAGCTTGTCCAGCGCCAGTTGCAGGCGTTGGGTCAGGTGCGGCAACTGGCTCCGCAACAGGCGCCGGGATACTTCGCCCGAAGGCGATTCATCGCTGGCGATGATGCTGGCCAGTGCCTGAAGCGACTGCAACAGGTTCTTGATGTCATGGGTGACGCGCGCCCCGGTTTCATAGATTGCGCTCAGATGCGTCTGCCTGGTCAATTCGCGTTCCTGATGCTTGGCGTTGTAGAAATGATTGATCAGTTGCACCAGCAGGCGGCAATGGACCTGCAATGCGCCGCCCAGCGGCGCATAGGTGTGCACCCGTACCGCCAGCGGGTCAAACGCAAACGTTGAACTGAACGCTGTCATCACGCCCACGGAGTTCGACCGGCCGAGCCCCTGCCATTGCACGCCGGCCACCCAGTCCAGCAACGTCAGCTCGGTCATGGCCTGCTGCAGGAAGTCCTCGGAAGATTGTGCGCGCGTGAACAGGTTGGCCAGGTTGGTGAGCCAGCGCTCGAATGGCGTGCCCACATTGATTATTGCCCGTTGCCAGAGTTGCGCCAGTCCGCTGAATCCCATGCGTGGTGTCAACAGCCAGCTAATCAGCAGCATAAATCCGCCGATGGCGGTCAGCGTCCAGATGAGTGCCGTGAGGTAATCAATGTGGCCGCTGTACATGGTCAGCAGGCTGCCGGCAACCAGCAGCGACACCAGTGTCGATGCCGCGATGGCGGTGACCGGATCCACAGGTCGCCGGCCGGACTTTCCGCCAGTTACCGGGAATGCCAGCAATGCCAGCGGCAGCGCGCCCACGAGTGGCGCAAAGATTCCGCGCACGGATCCATGCAGTGGCACGCTGAACAGGGCGGTGGCACAGGGGATCATCAACTGGAACGACAGGAAAGTGAGAATCAGCATGTTCGCGCGCCGTTCCCGGACGCTGGTGCCGATGCTGCCGCCGCAGAACCCGATGAGCACGATGACCCAGCCCGTGCGCAGCCACCAGTTGCGTGACAGCACGAATAACATTGCCAGCACGATGAAAAGCAGGCCGTTGTGCCACGCCAGTTTCTGGTCACCGCGCCACACCGGTTGCCAGAGCAAAAAAAGTCCCAGGTGAATGAACATCCAGACAGCGCGCACCATCGGCGTATCGAACTCGCCCCACAGCGCGATGTGCAGCGATTCCAGCATCAGCACAAGGATGATGGTCTCGCGGCGGCTGGCAAGGAACCGAATCACTTTTATGACGTTCCCGAAGAGGAGAGTCTGCTTATACTACAATAGCCGGCACTGCAAACCGGACTCACCTTGTGCCCACATTGATCCCGCCCATCGCCGCCTACACCTTCCGTGAGGCCGTGCGCAACCGGCTGTTTGTGCTGACGCTGGGCGGCATGCTGTGCCTGCTGGGGCTGACGGCATTCATAGGCGATCTGGCGGTCACCGAGCAACGCCAGATCCAGGCGTCGATTATTGGCGCGGGGATCCGGCTGTTTGCCGTCTGCACCGTGTGCCTGTTTGTCATCACCAGCACGGTGCGCGAGT
>CAYMXG010000337.1:0-3114 GCA_964394115.1 uncultured Enterobacteriaceae bacterium
CGCTGTTATGGGAAGGGCGCTTCAGCCTGCTGACCGCGATCCTGGCCGGTTTTGGCCGCGCCGTCGCCGAGGTCGGCGCCGTGCTTATCGTCGGCGGCAACATTGCCCACCACACACGGGTCATGACCACAACCATTGCGCTGGAGACCGCGCGCGGCGACCTGCAACTGGCGCTGGCGCTGGGCATCGTACTCATCTGTGTCGTGCTGGCGATCAATGCCGGCGCTTTCATGACCCGTGAATATGCCCAGCGACGCGGTAACTGACGTATCGGGCATGGCGCACATGGAGACCATCACGCGACAATCCCCAAGCCCACCAATCCTGCCGTTGCACGTTGAGAGCCTGTGCCTTGATCTCCCGGGGCGCGCCGGTGTGCTCTACAACATCACTTTTACGCTTGAAAGCGGCGGCATTTGCGTGGTGCTGGGACCCAACGGCGCCGGCAAGACACTGCTGCTCAAAATCTGTCACGGCCTCCTGCGCCCCACGCACGGCTCCCTGCGCTGGTCCGGCAAGGGTCCCAACGGCGTGCTACGGCAACAGGCCATGGTCCTGCAGCGCCCCGTGCTGCTGCGTCGGAGCGTTCGGGAAAACATCGATTACGCACTGCGCCTTCGCGACGTGGACGCGACGGAGCGGCCGTGCCGCGTGGATGAGGCATTGGCTTTGGCGCGGCTTGATCATGTGGCGCTCCGCCCGGCGCGCGCCCTGTCCGGCGGGGAACAACAACGTGTCGCGCTGGCGCGCGCCTGGGCCACGCGACCCGAAGTATTGTTCCTGGATGAGCCCTCCACGCACCTGGACCCGGTCGCGGCACGCGCCGTGGAGGAAATGATCTCCGGCATTTGCGCCCGCGGCACGACCATCGTCATGACCACGCACGACCTCGCCCAGGCACGCAGGTTGGCGGACCGTATCCTGTTCCTGCATCGCGGCCGGCTGCTGGAACAACAGGACGCGGCGGCATTTTTTGCACAAACCCAATGCCCCGAGGGGCGCGCCTTTCTGCGTGGCGAGCTCCTTGGTTGACGTAGTCAGACCCGCCAACCACCTACTGAAACAAGAACGATCATCAAACCTGGAAAATCTGAACAGACGGAGGAAATCATGAAGTTATTGCAGAAGACATTGCGGTGCGCCGCCCTTGCCCTGTTGTCTGCGATGCATGGCGCGGGGGCCGCGGATACAGTCCAGTTCATCACCCTGGCCTCCACGACGTCGACCCAGGCATCGGGCTTTTTCGATTACTACCTGCCGAAGTTCAAGGAAAAGACGGGGATTGAAGTCCGCGTTATTGCAGTCGGCACGGGACAGGCCATTAAGCTCGGTGAGAATGGCGATGCGGATGTGCTGCTGGTGCACGACAAGGTAGGCGAGTTGAAATTTGTCAAACAGGGTTACGGCATCGACCGCCGCGAGGTGATGTACAACGATTTCGTTCTCGTCGGACCAAAGTCAGATCCGGCCGGTATCGCAGGCTCCACCGATGCCGTTACGGCGCTGGGAAAGATCGCCGCATCCAAGTCGCAGTTCGTTTCCCGTGCTGACGACAGCGGCACACACCGCGCGGAGTTACGCTTGTGGGACGAGGCAAGGGTAAATGCGCGCTCTGCGTCGGGGACCTGGTACAAGGAACTGGGTGCGGGCATGGGCGCCACGCTCAACACTGCTGCCGGGCTGGGTGCGTACACATTGACCGACCGGGCGACCTGGCTGAGCTTCAAGAATCGCGCAGATCTGGTGCTGCAGACGCAGGGTGACAAGCGGCTTTTCAACCAGTACGCGACCATCCTCGTCAACCCGGGACGGCATAAGCACGTAAAGGAAGCGGCGGCGCGGACCTTCATGGATTATCTGGTGTCCGCTGAAGGCCAGGAGGCAATCGGCGCGTTCCAGATCGGGGGGGAGACGCTTTTCTTCCCGAATGCCGGAGGACAGCAGTAACCCGGTCCTCGTACCGGAGCTCTCCCACCATGGAAATCCAACTCGGTCTGAATTGGCACCTGGGTCACGGACGGCCGGAACGCCTGGAGATGGAGTTGTTTGATTTACTCCATTCCATCAAGGAGCGCGGCTCATTGCAGGCGGCCGCACGCGAGAATGGAGTTTCCTACCGGCACGCCTGGGGACTGATGCAAAAATGGAAGGCGCTGCTCGGTCAGCCACTGGCGCTTCTGGAGCGGGGACGCGGCGCCAGTCTCACGCCCATTGGCGAGAAGCTGCTATGGGGGCAGCGACGCATCAGTGCGCGCCTGGGGCCGGACCTTGACAGCCTGGCATCGGAACTTGCCAGCGAGCTGCATGGGCTGATCCACCATGACCCATTGCCGCCATTGCGTATCTTCGCCAGCCACGGACTTGCCGTGCCACTGCTGCGCGACCTGTTGCAGACGCGCGCCGATGTCTCGGTGGACCTGCAATTTCGCGGCAGCCTGGACAGTCTGCGTCTGTTTGCCGCCGGCAAATGCGACATGGCCGGGTTCCACCTTCCGGACGGCACCCTCGGTGCGAGACTGGCACCACGATTCTCCCGCCACCTGGATGAAGCAGCAGACCAGCTGGTCAAGGTCGTGCGCAGGCGTCAGGGCTTCGTGACTGCGGCGGACAATCCGAAGGACATTCACAATGTCGCGGACCTGGTACGGCCGGGAATACGCTTCATCAACCGCCAGCCGGGGTCCGGGACACGGCTTATTCTGGATTTGCTGCTGGAGGATGCAGGGATTGAGCCACGGCGGATCGGTGGCTACAACACCGAAGAATTCACTCATCTGGCGGTGGCAGCCATGGTAGCCAGCGGCGCCGCGGATGCCGGATTGGCCATCGAGCCGGTCGCGCATCAGTTCGGGCTCAACTTTGAGCCCATTGCCACCGAGGATTACTGGTTTGCAGTCCGGCGGAAGGACATGGCGGGAATTGCCCAGGGCGAGCTGTTGGCGCTGCTGCGCAGCCCGGAATACCGATCCGCCATTTCTGGATTGGTTGGCTACGATGCCGCTTCGGCCGGCGAGGTATATAAAGTGAGTCAGGTCTTCCCCCAGCAAGGAAACAATCGCTCCACCCCCCGCCATACCTGATCCCTGCACCCTTCCCGCCCGGCTGGAAATGCCG
>CAYMXG010000338.1:0-3109 GCA_964394115.1 uncultured Enterobacteriaceae bacterium
CAGGCGTTGAACTACACCTGGGCGATTGCATTGATGCTGCTGTCGGTGCCCTTCCTCGGACACAAGCTCCGCGCCGGTGACCTGTTGGCGGCGGGCATCTGTTATGCCGGTGCGGTGGTGATTTGCCTGGGTGGGAGCAGTGTGTCCGGCAACCTCAGTCCGCCCGGGGTGGCGCTGGCGCTCGGGAGCACGCTTATCTGGGCCGCCTACTGGATAGCCAAGACCCGGGACACCGGAGACCCGGTGTTGAGCCTGTTTCTGAGTTTCCTGTGCAGTTGCCCGTTTGTCGCCCTGGCGTGGTGGGGGTTGTCCGGGGTCACGGTTTTCCCCTGGCCCGGACTGGCCGGCGGTCTCTATGTCGGCCTGTTCGAAATGGGCATCACCTACGTGCTGTGGCTGCAGGCGCTGCGCAGCGCCAGTTCGCCCGCGCGGGTGAGTACATTAATATATGTGTCGCCATTTCTTTCCCTGTGGTTAATCCACTTTGCCCTCGGTGAAGCCATTGCCAAGTCGACGCTTATGGGACTGATTCTGATAGTGAGTGGCCTGGTGTTGCAGCAATGGCTGCGCGCCGCGCCGGCAACGGGCGCGTCATGAGCCGCGCCGGCGGCAGCAAAGACCCCGCGCAGGCCCTGCGCGATCAATTTTCGTCCATTAACGATGACTGGCTGGCGGATGAGTCCGGGCAGGTGCTGGCGCTGCTGGTTCGCGCCCGCACCTCCATGTCCCATAGCCATCACATCCACAACTCGGCGCGGAAGCTGGTCAACGCCATGCGCGCGCGGCAGCGCAAGGCCACCGGTCTGCACGCCTTCCTGCAACATTACGACCTGTCCTCCCAGGAAGGCATCGTGTTGATGTGCCTGGCGGAGTCATTGTTGCGCATCCCCGATACCGCCACTGCGGATCGGCTCATCGCCGACAAGCTGACCTCCGCCAACTGGAAGAAACACCTGGGCACCAGCGACTCGTTGTTCGTCAACGCCTCCACCTGGGCGCTGATGCTCACCGGCAACCTGCTGCAACTGGGCGAAGACGCCGTGCAGCGGCCGCGGGAGTTTCTCACGCGCCTGGCCAATCGCCTGGAAGAGCCCGTGCTGCGCACCGCGATTCGCTCGGCCATGCGCATCATGGCCTGGCAGTTTGTGATGGGCCGCAGCATTGACGAGGCGCTGGATCGGTCACGGGACAAGGAGAACGTCCCCTTCCGTCATTCCTACGACATGTTGGGCGAGGCTGTGCTGACCACGAAAGACGCTGCCCATTACCAGGAATCCTACACGCACGCCATCAAGGCCATCGGCGGGCGCGTGGCGCCGGCGGAATCGTTTTTCACCCGTCCCACCATCTCGGTAAAACTTTCCGCCTTGTATCCGCGCTTTGAGTACCAGCATGCAGAGCGTGCCGTGGAGGCACTGTCCACGTCGTTGCAGTTGCTGGCCCACGCCGCCCGCGACGCCGGCATCGGACTGACCGTGGATGCGGAAGAGTCAGATCGACTTGAGATCCAGTTGCGCGTGTTCGCGGCGGTGTATGCCGACCCGGCACTCGCGGGCTGGGAAGGAATGGGGTTGGCCGTGCAGGCCTACCAGAAACGCGCGCTGGCCGTGATCCAGTGGCTGGAGGCGCTGGCCGCAACCCACAATCGCATCATCCCGGTGCGGCTGGTCAAGGGGGCCTATTGGGATACCGAGGTGAAGCGGGCGCAGGAACAGGGGCTGGCGGACTACCCGGTGTTCACGCGCAAGATCAATACTGATGTCTCCTACCTGGCTTGTGCGCGCGCACTGCTCGAAGACTGCCCGCACCTTTATCCGCAATTCGCGACCCATAACGCGCACACGGTCGCCTACGTGTTTCATCATGCCGGAACGCGCAAATTTGAGTTCCAGCGGTTGCACGGCATGGGGGCCGAGCTGTATGCCGAGGTCGTGAACCGGGACAAACTGAATGTGCCGTGCCGGGTCTACGCGCCGGTCGGCGCCCATGAGGACCTGCTGCCGTACCTGGTGCGGCGCCTGCTGGAAAACGGCGCGAATACGTCGTTTGTGAACCAGGTCGTGCATGAAAATATCGATGTGGACGATGTCATTGCCGATCCGGTGATGCTGACGGAGACGCGCAAGGACAGCATCCGCCACCCGGCCATCCACCTGCCGCGGGACCTGTTTGCGCCTGCGCGCATCAATTCGGCCGGGATTAACCTTGCGGATCCCGTGCAGCGGGACAAGTTACTGGCATCCGTGACGCGCAAGGCCGAGATCAGGTGGCAGGCCCACCCGTTGGTGGCGGGCAAGACGATGAAGGGCCGCTCCGTGCCGGTGCTGAATCCGGCCCAGATTAGTGCCCGTGTCGGCACGGCGGTATGGGCCGACGACAAGGCCGCACACGCCGCGCTGGATGCTGCCGCCGCCCACTGGACGTCCTGGTCGGAACTTCCTGCGGCTGACCGAGCCACCCTGTTGGACCGTGCCGCGAACCTGTTCGAGACGAATCGCGCGGAGTTGGTGGCGTTGTGTGTGCGCGAAGCCGGCAAGACGATCCCGGACAGCCTGGCCGAGGTGCGCGAGGCCGTAGACTTCCTGCGCTATTACGCCTCCGAGGCCAGGCGCCTGTTTGCGGAGCCTGCCCTGCTCCCGGGTCCCACCGGGGAACACAATGAGCTACGACTCTCGGGGCGCGGGATTTTCGTCTGCATCAGCCCGTGGAACTTTCCCGTTGCCATCTTCACCGGTCAGATCGCCGCTGCACTGGCGGCGGGCAACGCGGTGATCGCCAAGCCCGCGGAGCAGACGTCGTTGTGCGGATACCGGGTCATTCAAATGCTGCACGAGGCCGGCATTCCCAACGAGGTGCTCCAGTTCCTGCCCGGTGACGGGGCGCAGCTTGGCGCCGTGCTGCTGCGGGATCCGCGCGTGGCCGGTGTGGCCTTTACCGGATCCACGGAGACGGCGACCTACATCAACCGGCAACTGGCGCGGCGAGACGGACCCATTCCGGTCTTCATTGCCGAAACCGGCGGCCAGAATGTACTAATTGCGGACAGCTCTGCATTGCCCGAGCAACTGGTACTGGATGCCGCCTACTCGGCGTTCAACAGCGCCGGCCA
>CAYMXG010000339.1:0-3074 GCA_964394115.1 uncultured Enterobacteriaceae bacterium
GGATGCCGTTTTTCAACGGCATGACGACAAAAGAACCGATGCAGACCTTCCTTAACAGACGGGGACAGAATCAATTTCTGTCCGCGACAGATGCCAACAGGGGAGAAGACCATGCTTTACAAAAAGTCCGAGGCCAAGGAGTGGGCAAAAGAGGCGTACCGGGGCCTCGACACCACCATCCTGCCGTGTTTTACGCCGGAAGAACTGAAGTTGGACGAGGCCGGCATCCGCCATGACATGCGGATGTTGTGCCGGCAGGGGTTCTTCGCGGTGACGCTGGTGTCCGGCGGCGAGGCCGGCACCACGCTGGAAGAGGACAAACGCTGGGTCGAGTGGTGCGTGGACGAGGCCCGCGGCAAGGTCGGCGTCACGCTCAATGTGCGCTACTACACACTGGCGGAAAACATCGAAATGGCGCGCCACGCGGAGGCGGTCGGCTGTCACAGCATCATGATCAGCTACCCCACGAATTTTCATCCGCGCTCGGAGGAGGAAATCTACCGGTATACGAAGGCGATAGCGGATGCCACGGGTATCGGAGTCATCCTGTTTCCGTCGGTGAAAAATGAATTTGCCGCACCTTACCGGGTGTCGGCGCAGACGCTGGCGCGGCTGGCGGATCTCGATAATGTCATTGCGTTGAAGATCGGCGTGCTCGAATGGCACTGGATCGACGCCTGTTTCCGATTATTCGGCGATCGCGTGCTGATCAGTTATCCGTTTGATGACGCATGGCCGACGCTGATCCGGAAATACGGCATGCAATGGTCCGGCGCTGCGCCGTGGCACAACCTGCAGACCGAGGCGGACCCGCGCGCGGTGCGCCTGTTCAACTTCATCCGCGACGGGAGCATGGACGAAGCCGGCGAGTTGTACTGGCGCATGGACCCGTTGCGCAAGGCCATTCTGTCCATCGCGATGCCCAGTGCACTGATGGGCATGTATAACTTTGACCAGTGGAAATTTCTGGATTCATTGCTGGGCTTCACCGGCGGTGAAATGCGCATGCCGAAAATGATGCTGTTCCCCTGGCAGAAGATGCAATTGCAGGCAGCACTGGCAGCCTCGGGCCTGCAGCCGGTGCCCAAAACATCCATCCCCGGGGCGTGAACGTGGGCGCGCCGATTCGGGAGCGGGGCCGCGACCGGCTGTAATGTCGATGCCGGACCTGGAGGACGTCCTGCCGCGCTTTGCCATCATCGGCGCCGGCCCCAGCGGTCTGTGTGTGGCGCGGACATTTGTCCGCCACGGCATTCCCTATGATCAGTTCGAGGCTGATGCCGCATTGGGCGGGATTTGGTACCACGGCGCCTATGCCACGGCGCACATCATCTCATCGCGGAAGATCAGCCAGTTTCCCGAGTACCCCATGCCGGCCGGTTACCCGGATTTTCCGAGCCAGCAGCAGGTGCTGGATTACCTGAATGCCTATGCCGAACATTTTGCGCTGCGCGGCCGGATTACATTTAACCAAAAGATTACGCTGGTTCAGCCGTTGCCCGGCGGAAGCTGGAATCTTTTATTTGAGGACGGGGAATACCGGCGCTACAAAGGCGTGGTGGTGTGCAACGGGCATCATTGGGATCGCCGTTGGCCGTCTTATTCGGGCCAGTTCAACGGGGAGATCATTCACTCCAAGGATTACAAGAGCCCGGAACAATTACGGGGCCGGCGCGTTTTGGTCATCGGCGGCGGCAATTCCGCCTGCGACATCGCCTCCGAGGCAGCGCGTGTCGCGTCGGTCGCGCACCTCAGCCTGCGCCACGGTTACTGGTTCATGCCGAAAACGGCGTTGGGCAAACCCATCGTTGAACTGATCGGTCCGTACCCGTTATGGCTGCAGCGGATCGTGCACCGCGTGGTGCTTGCCATTTGCGTCGGTGATTACCGGCGCTACGGGTTGCCGCTGCCCAATCATCGCATCTTTGAACGCCACCCCACCGTCAGCACTGAGGCGCTGCATTATCTGAAGCACGGGCGCATTCATCCGCATCCGGACGTCGCTCGCTACGACGGCGGCGAGGTTGAATTTGTGGACGGCACGCGGGTCAGTGCGGACTTGATCGTGTGCGCCACCGGTTACCACGTCAGTTACCCGTTCCTGGCCCCGGGTCTGGCCGAGGTGCGGGGTTCGGTGGTGCGCAACTACTGGGGCATGATCTCGCCACAGTATCGTCATTTGTATCTGGTGGGATGGGGACAGCCACGCTCCGGATTCGGCAATCTGCTTGAACCCCTGGCCGAAACGCTGGCGCAGTCCATCAAGACCCAGGAGCGGATGCAATTTCCGCTTGGCGCCGTGCTGCGCCGCATGCGCATGTCTCTGCCGGAGTCACACCTGGCTGATCCGTTTCAGCTGGAGCGCGGTTATCGCAAGGCGCGAAGACTACTGCCGCTGTTGCCCAGGATCGAACGCTGGTTGTGCAGCGAATCCGATAACGCCGCGCCGCTGCCGGTGCTGTCGCCGCCGATGCGCAGTGCCGAACCCATGCGCGTATATTGATGCGTCATGTTTACACCACTACCGGAGAGCGGCAATCATGAAAAATCACCGCGTTGAACCCCAGACCCAGGCCTTGCTGGAACAGATGGCCGCATCCGGCGCGCCGTCGTCGTTAAGCGATCTGCCTCTGGAGGCGGCGCGGGCCGCATTGCAGCAGATGTCACATATGCTGGGTGTGGCGCGTTGCGAAGTGGGCAGGACGGAGGATCGGGACATACCGGGGCCGAATGGCGCCGTGCCGGTCCGCATCTACTGGCCGGCGGCAACACCAGGCGATTCTGCACCGGCCATGCTGCTGCTGTTCCATGGTGGCGGTTACGCCCTCGGCGATATCGGAACCCACGACAACATGGCGCGCTATTACTGCGCCCGCGCCGGGGTCGTGGTCATCAACGTGGATTACCGCCGTTCACCGGAGCACAAATTTCCGGCCGGGATAGAGGATTGTTACGCGGTGCTGCAATGGGCCGCCGGCCACGGCGGCGAAATCGGCGCGAATCCGGCTCGCATAGCATTGACCGGCGACAGCGCCGGCGGGAATTTCAGCGCCGCGCTGTGCCAGGCGGCAAAG
>CAYMXG010000340.1:0-3067 GCA_964394115.1 uncultured Enterobacteriaceae bacterium
CAGGAAGGCATTGGGCAGGCGGCACTCAAACTCCACGTCACCCGGGTCCTCCCCTGCTGCCACCGCATTGGCAATGGCGAGGCCAATCACGTACTCATTGCAGGACAGTTCGATGGGTGTCGGCGCGCGCGATGACTCGCTGTAGCCACCATACAAATTTAGATCCTCAAGCACGTCGAAGGTGACGCCCAGCGCGGGATTGAAGCGCTGGAAATCGTGCTCGCCGTTGAGTTCGGGCCGCTGCCCGGACTGGTCCGCAAGATCCACCGCGGTGTTGTTATAGCGGCCGGACAGCGTCACCGCCAACCGCTCCGTGACATCGAGCGTATTGGTGAAGTAAAGGCTCCAGCTTTCGGTCGCCGTGCGAATGTCCGTCGCCGCGCCGTCCAGGAACGCGCCGGTGCCGAGTTCCAGCGAACTGCGCGTGGCCGGGTCAAACCGTGCCAACTCCACCACGGCAGCGAAATCCGTCGTGCCCCGGTACCAGGCGCCGCCGGCGACGAACTGGTTGTTCCTCCCCAGCACATCCTTGCGCCACGCCAGTTGCAGGTCGAAGCCGCGGCTCTTCTGCACCCGGTGGCTCTGATTGTTGATGGCCTGGTCCGACAGCACGCGGCTGCCGGAGATGTCAGCGGTCAGGTCTTCCACATTGAATGCATCCTCCCCCGCCGCCGTATTCAGGAAGTCCTCCAATGCGTCGACATCGGCAAATTGATCCCGGCACACATCGTCCGTTTCCAGCCCCGTCTCCTCCAGATCGTCCGCCTCCAGGCCTTCCAGCAACCGCTGTGTGCCTCCGAGGCTGCAGAGAAGCATTTCGGTCCCGTCGCCATTGAAGGAATCGGTTTCATTGCGGCGGTAATACGCCGTGCCGGAAACGCTTAGCGTGTCGGTCAGCTCATGGATGCCGTCCACGCTGATCATGATCATGTCGTTCTCTGTAATGTCCGGCGCCGTGAACACTGTTTCGCGATCGATGGCCAGCAGTTCCGCCGGCAACGGCCCATTGCCGTATAGATCGCTCCCGCCATGCTGCAGGTTCAGGTTCAGGGCCGAACCCGCCGCGCGCCAGCCGACGCTGCCATATAGATTCAGGGAGTCCGAGTCCGACAGCTCGCGCCAGCCGTCCTCCTCGAAATAATTCATCCCCACGTAATAGCCCCACGCGCCGTTGTTGCCGCCGCTTTCCGCGTCCACGACCCAGCGCTCGAACGACCCACCCCACAATTCGGCACTATGCCCGGGCGAATTGAATCCGTCCTTCATGCGCACCGAAAGCGCGCCACCCAGGGTATTCAGGCCGAATACCGGATTGGCCCCGCCGATGAGTTCCAGGGAATGAATGGCCTCCTCCGGCAACAGGTCCCAGTTAATCGTGTCACCCAGCGGTTCGTTGATGCGCACCCCGTTCTGGTACACGGCCAGGCCCTGCGCCAGTCCCAGCAACGGCGACGCGGTGAAGCCGCGGTATTGCAGATCCGGCTGCAGCGGATTGTTCTGGGCTTCGTTCAACGACACGCTGCCGAGATTGCGGTTCAGGAAATCGGCCAGTCCCAGGCTCTCGGAGCGCTCGATGTCCTCGCTGGTGGCGGACTGGACGTTGTAGGGAATTTTTGCCTCCGGAAGTGCCGCGCCATGGGATGGCGTAACCCCGATGACGATCACCTCTTCCAGCGTTTCCCCGGCACCGGTCGCACTGAATGACAATGCCACGCCAAAGGCGGCGCACAGCAGTGCTGCTTGCAGTTCCTTCCCAGTCACCCAATTCCTCCCGTTTGCACAGTCAGGCAAAAACCCATTGCCAGCAGAATAACCTATTGAATCAATTGGAGAACCGGACAGATGGAAAAAAAACGCGGGAATTTTTCCCGCCGGCGCGCCGCTCCCTGTCACGAAAGTTTCATCGTGGCTTCAGGCGTCTGTCATTCCCCGCAGGCAGCATACGCATCGAGAACCAGAGAGGAGAACCGACGATGACGCGCGAACAGGAACAGGAATTGACGCTGATGTACCTGCAATTGCTGCTGCGCACGCCGAATGCGCACATGGTGCCGATGCATGAAATCCAGGAATTGCTGGAGGCCATCAACGGGCGCGACGAGCCGGGGCTCAACCCGGAACGCTGCGCGGCCTGAGTACCGCGCCCTGCGCGCTACGGGCGCTTGGGGTGGTAAACCGGTTTTTCCTCGTCTTCGGCCCCGATCTTGAGCTTTTCCGAGGACTGGAACTGCCCCGGGTCCTCGAGCCGCAGGCGCAGCCGCAGGTTGTTGCGTGAATCCGCGTGGCGCAACGCGTCATCCACGCTGATCTTGCCGGCCTTGAACAGGTTGTACAGGGACTGATCGAAAGTCTGCATGCCGGCGAATTTTCCCTGCTCCATGGCGTCCTTGATCTCGTTGATGCGCGACTTCTCGATGAGCTCGGAAATGAACGGCGTATTCAACAGGATCTCCACGGCCGGCACGCGCTTGCCGTCGACCCCTGGTATCAGGCGCTGGGAAATGATGGCGCGCAAGTGCTGGGACAAGTCCAGCAGCAGTGCCTGGTGGGCTGTGTCCGGGAAGAAATTGATGATCCGCTCCAGGGTCTGGTTGGCGTTGTTCGCATGCAGCGTGGACAGGCACACGTGCCCGGTCTCAGCGTAGTGCAACGCGTGACTCATGGTCTCGCGGTCGCGGATCTCGCCGATGACAATCACGTCCGGCGCCTCGCGCATTGCATTTTTCAGCGCCTCCTCGTAGGAGTGTGTATCGAGTCCCACCTCGCGCTGGTCGACCACGGACTTCTTGTGTTCATGCACGAACTCGATGGGATCTTCGATGGTGAGGATGTGCCCCGGCTTCTGCTCGTTGCGATAGTTGACCATGGAGGCCAGCGTCGTGGACTTGCCTGATCCGGTCGAGCCCACCACCAGGATCAAACCTTGTTTTTCCATGATCAATTTTTTCAGGATTTCCGGCAGACCCAGTTCGTCAATGGAGGGGATCTTGCTTTTTATGTAGCGCACGACCATCGCCGTCTCACCCCGTTGCCGAAAGACGTTGACGCGGAAGCGGCCCAGTTTTGC
>CAYMXG010000341.1:0-3064 GCA_964394115.1 uncultured Enterobacteriaceae bacterium
GCGCGAAGCCGCGCAGCGAGACCCGAGACATACCGGGATCAGGTAGGCGAGGGTTGAGCGAGCACGCGACAAAGCAGACGGGCCGCACAGTAGTTTTGATTCAACCTGCTACGGTTTCAGGTCGATGCCCAGGGATTTCAGCTTGCGATACAAGTGCGTGCGTTCCATGCCGACAATGCGCGCAATTTTGCTGACACTGCCGTTGGCCTGTTTGAGCTGGTATTCCAGGTACGCGCGCTCGAATTTTTCCCGGGCCTCCCGCAGCGGCAGATCGAAATTGTGCAGGCTCCCAGCCTCGCGAGTCCCGGACTGATCCCCCAACGCAATTTCAACCTCGTCCAGTTCCACGGTCTCGCTGCTGCCGAGGATCAGGAGGCGCTGCACCAGGTTCTTGAGTTCACGCACATTGCCCGGCCAGTGGCAGCGGCGCAGGCGGTTCTGCGCCGCGGTGGAAAAACGCCGATAGGGCAGGCCTTCCTGTTGGACGAAATGATTGACGTAGTAGTCCAGCAGTTCCGGGATGTCCTCATAATGTTCGCGCAGCGGCGGGACGCGGATCGGCACGACACTGATCTGGAAGAAGAAGTCGTCACGAAAAGTGCCGTCCTTGACGCGCTCCTCAAGCCGATAGCGCGTGGCCGCGATGATGCGCACGTCCAGGGGGATGCTCTGGGCGCCGCCACGGCGGGTGAAACTCTGCTTTTCTATCGCATTTTGCAGTCGCGCCTGCGTGGCCAGGTCCATGTCGGCGATGTCCTTGAGGAACAGCGTCCCGCCCTGGGCCTTTTCCAGGTATCCCGGGATGACCGCCCCGTCTTCTTCACGGCCGAACAATTCCGCCGTGGCGTCTTCGGAAGACAGCGCCGAAACGCTGACCTTGACGAATGGCGCGTTGCCGCGGCTGCTCTGCTGGTGGATGAATCGTGCCACCGACTCTTTCTCGGCGCCGGACTCGCCTTCAGTCAGGACCGGTGTGTGGTGGCTGGCGATGCGCCGGATTTGCTCGCGCAACCGCGCCATGGCATCGCTGCGCCCGATCAAGTCGTGCGCCGGGACGTGTGCATGTTGCCGCAGGCGCACATTTTCCGTATGCAGCCGCGCTGCATCGAGCGCATTGCGCACGGTCAGCAGCAGTTTGGCCATGGACAGGGGTTTTTCCAGGAAGTCGTAGGCGCCCAGTCGTGTCGCCTCCACCGCCGTTTCCACCGTGCCGTGGCCCGACATCATGATTACGGGGTATGGGGGTTGTCCTCCTGCGCTCCACTCCTTGAGCAGGGTGATGCCATCCATGTCCGGCATCCAGATATCCAGCAACACAAGGTCCGGGCGCACCTGTTCGCGTTGAGCACGGGCGTCGGCGCCATTTTCGGCCACCGCAACGCGGAACCCCTCGTCTTCCAGGATTTCCCGAACCAGCGAGCGGATGTCGGGTTCATCATCCACCACCAGGATGGTGGCGGCAGTCATACGGCATCCCGCATCTGGTTCATCTCATTGACCCCGTCTCTGGAGGCGGCGATCACCGGCAGTCTGATAACCGCGCATGCGCCATTGGTATCCCGGTTGTTTTCCATCCATACCATGCCGTTATGTTCGTCGACTATCTTGCGAACGATGGCCAGCCCCAGTCCGGTTCCCTTCTGCTTCGTCGTTACATAGGGCTCGAAGATGGAACCAATTATATCCCCAGATATGCCGGTACCAGAATCCCTGACCCGGATCTCGATGAATTCCCTGCCCGCCTCGGACACATGATTGCTCACCACCTCCAGCCGCGGATGCGCCTGACCCGAGCTCGCATCCAGAGCATTCGCTATGAGGTTGTTCAGCACCTGGCGGATGCGCCCGCGATCGGCCAGCGTGGGCGGAAGTCCGGGCGCCAGTCGCAGGACCATATCCGCGCTGGCATCCACGGTGCCATACAAATCCAGCACCTCCTGCAGCAGTGCATTCAAGTCAACCTCTTCAAGCCGCATCGCCGGTACGCGAGCATACTCGGAAAACGTGTTGACCATGTCCTTCATGGTTTCAACCTGCTGGATAATGGTGTTGGTCAGTCTATCCAGCGTCTCGGACTGATCCGGTGTCAATGCACGCAGGTACTTGTGCCGCAACCGTTCTGCCGCCAGCTGAATCGGCGTGAGCGGGTTCTTGATCTCATGCGCCAGCCGGCGCGCCATCTCGCTCCACGCGGCGTTCTTTTGCCCCTGGATCAATGCAGTGATGTCGTCGATCACGATTACCTGAACCGGTGTGTCACGGCCGCCCGGCAGCTCCAGAAATGCGCCGCTGCAATTCAGGATCTGCCGCCCGCTGGTCCCAAAAAGGGTTACTTGCTCGCGCCAGTCGTCATGGTTGCCGTGGGCGTGGGCCTCCATGACATTCAACAGCGGATCCAGAAACGGGCAGTGGGAACGGATCTCTTCCACGGATTTGTCCAGCAATACCTCCAATTCGACACCCAGGATCTGGCCACTGCTTATGTTTGCGGTAAGCACGCGTTTTTCGGACGTTATGACCAGCACCCCGGACGACAGGCGGCGCAGGATACTTTCCAGGTAGGCACGCTGCGCCTCGGCTTCGAACTGGCTGCTGCGTACATCATCACGCGCCCCGGCAATGCGGCGGGTCATTTCGTTGAATGAGGCCACCAGAAAACCCAGTTCATCATTGCCCGGTACGGGTAGTTGCGTCTCGTAATCCCCGGCCGCGACTGCCCGCGTCCCCTCCGCCAGGTCGCGTATGGGCGCCGCCAGCCGCTGGGCCGAGAAGAACGCAGCCCAGACTGCTGAGAACACCGTAAACAACAGGACCAGGGTCAACACCAGTACAAAGCTGAATTTGAGCTGTTCGCGGAGGTAAGCCAACTCGCGATAGCGGACAAAGACTGCTTCAACACTCTCAGCCAACACGTTGACCCGCTCGGAGAATGGGAACAATGTCTGCACGATGCGATTTTCCGCTTCGACCCCGGACTCCGGCATGACAACCACGGCACGGATGGAAAGCCCGGCGCCGGCAACCGAGTCCAGACCGACATAATTATTTCCCTGCTGCACCTGGA
>CAYMXG010000342.1:0-3040 GCA_964394115.1 uncultured Enterobacteriaceae bacterium
GGCTTCAGCCCGCCGGGATGCAGGCCGGCTGAAGCCGGCCCTACAGGGAGACCACTTCACGCAAGTTCCCAGGCGCGGTACAACAACCGTGCCGCCAGCACCGTCATGATCGCCTTGAACACCAGCCGGAACTTTTCCTCCGATATCCGCAACGCCAGTTCCCTGCCGACCCCGGCGCCGGCGATGCCGGCCACCATGGCGGTGACGACCAGCAGCAGGTAAGGCCGGAAATCAAACCCGAACATCACGTAACCGCCGATCTTGGCCAGGTTCATGAACAACAGCGAAACTGCGAGCGTCGCGATGATCTGCATCTTGTCCAGCGCCGTGCGCATCATGACCGGTTGCATGATCCCGCCGAAGGAAAACATCGCCGAAAGAAACGAGTGCACAATCCCGACCACGAAAAACGGATGGCGCAGCGGGATGTTCCACGGAATCGGCGGCATCCATACCGCGCCCAGCATGAAAATCCCGACCACCAGCGCAATGACCATTTCCGGCAACGTCAGGTATACGCGCGCCCCCATTGGCGCGCCGAGCACGCAACCAAGCACGAAGGGGACGACGATGCGCCATTGGATGAAGGGCCAGAAGAACCACCCGCGTCCGATGGACGTGCCCAGCATCAGCACACTGTGCATGGGCACGACGGAGGACACGGGCAGGAAGGCCGCGATCACGGCCAGCATCAGGAATCCGCCGCCGATGGCGAAGGCGCCGCTGATGGCAGAGGCCATGAAGCTCGTGATAACGAGCAACCAGAAATGCGGGTCGGCGGGGGTCACGGGGCAATTTATGGGATGTGGTCGGTAGGGTGGATTAGGCGCGCAGCGCCGTAATCCACCTTTTGGATTCAGCCGGCGGGTTACGGCACTGCGTGCCTAACCCGCCCTACGGGTGCCCTCGATGCATGTTGTTCTTCTTGAAGCTCAGCTCCGGACCAAGTTCACTGATCTCGAAGGAGATGCCGAACGGGCGGCGCTGGAAGATCGGGTCCAGCACGGCGCACAGGGTCGTGAACAGCTTCTCTCCCACATCCTTGCGCACTGCCAGCGTGCGGCCGTGACCCATCTTCATGGACAGGTGCACGAAGGCATTATCCGGATTGCCGTCGGCGATCAGGTAATCATCGCAGCGCACGGCGCGGAAGCGGATGCCACCCACCGGGAATACGCCCGTTTCCATGGCCGTGGCGTGCAATTCTCGGAACAACGCCGGAACATCCAGTTCACCGGCCAGGTTGCCCGAGTATTCGAGGATGAAATGCGCCATCCGGGATCTCCGTTACGCTTGTATGTTTCCGGGGTCAGAGCTGAAGCTCTGACCCCTGTTTCCTGTCTTTCAACTCAGCGGAAAGATGGCGTTGAGTTGACCGGTGCCCGAACTGGGGAACAGCTCGGTGATGATTTCCGCCTTGCCCGCGTACTGATCCCAACCCAGCATCCCCAGCAGCATGGCGGTGTCGTGCATGCCGCCCTCGCCGATGCAGCGCACCGCGTACTCGGGAAGCATGGCGGTAAAGTCCTTCCAGTTACCCTGCCGCCACAGTTCCACGACTCGCAGGTCCACCTGGCGGAAGAACTCGTCGCTGTACTGGAAGATGCGGTCACCGGCGCCGGTATTGTCATTGAAGCGGTGCGACAGGGAACCGGACGCGAGCACCGCCACCTTGCAATTGCTCTTTTCGATAGCCTCCCTGACTGCCTCGCCAAAAATGCGCGAGTCCTCCAGGCGGTGCCACGCGCACCAGGCTGCCACGGAAACCACCTTGAAATGCTGATCCGAATTCATGTAGCGGCACGGCACCAGTGTCCCGTACTCAAGGCCAAGGCTCTCAACCTGGTGCGCCCGCGTGCCGACGCAGCGCCGGTTGGCGCACTCGGCGATCAGCTCGCCCAGTTCCGGGTTGCCCGGATATTCGTACGCCATGTCCTTGATGAAATGCGGCAACTCGTTGCTGCTGTACAGGCCCTTGAAGTGCCTGCAGCAGTTGAGGTGATAGCCGCTGTTCACGAGCCAGTGCACGTCGAACACCAGCAGCGTGTCGGCCCCGGCCGCCCGCGCGCGACGGCTTATCTCCTTGTGACCCTCAATGGCGTCGGCCCGGCTGCCGTGGTGGGGGCCCGGCAATTCGGAAAGGTACATGGACGGCACATGCGTCACCTTCGCCGCCAGGACTATTTCACCCATGGTTGTGCTCTCCCAGTCGATGTGTCCCAATGCGTTGCATGTGACTCCGCGTAGCGAGTCCGAGCGAACGGGTCCTGTCCCCGGGTGCGCCTTCCCGTGCTCGCTCCACCCATCCCCCGGTGGGGCCCTTCCGCTGCGCGCGCAAAGGCGCACCCGGTGCCACCCGTTCGATTCTGCGCGCGCCAAACATGCCCGCGTACATCGCCTTACTTTCCTAGGATTGGAATGGCATGCGTGCCATGGGCGATACAGATATTTTTTGTTTCCATGTAGAACTCGAAACTGTAGTCACCGCCGTCGCGCCCGATGCCGCTGTTCTTCACGCCCCCGAACGGCGACGGCAGGTTGCGGTTGTTTTCCGAGTTGACCCAGACCATGCCCGCCTCCACCGCCTCGGCCATGCGGATGCCGCGCCCCGAATCCTGCGTCCAGATATAGGCGGTCAGGCCGTAACTCGAGTCATTGGCCAGTGCCACGGCCTCGGCCTCGGTGTCAAACGGGATCACGGTCAGGGCCGGTCCAAAGATCTCCTCCCGGGCAATGCGCATGCGGTTCGTGGCGTTGGTGAACAGCACAGGCCGGAACCAGTTGCCCGGTCCCAGCTCCTTGATGACCTCACCGCCCACAGCCACCGTGGCGCCGTCCTCGCGCGCCGCCTTCACGTAGCTGCACACCTTGTCGAAATGACTTTTGTGCACCAGCGGCCCGACTTCGGTGGTGGGGTCCAGCGGATGCCCGACCTTCAGGTTGCGCACCCGCGCCGCCAGTGCCGGCAGAAATCTTTCCGTCAATCCGCGTTGCAGCAGCAGGCGGCTGCTGGACGTGCAACGCTGCCCGTTCAGGCTGT
>CAYMXG010000343.1:0-1084 GCA_964394115.1 uncultured Enterobacteriaceae bacterium
GACACTTTCGGCACCTGTTGCGACAGACAGTGGACCGTGCCCAGCCCATAGACAATGTCGCTGCAGTCCAGCGGAATAATCCTTCTGCCAGGGAACAACGGGGCCAGGATGCGCCCGGCCTCTGCATCCATGGGGTCATTGAACACCGGCAGCAGCACGGCGTGATTGGCGATGTAGAAATTGGCGTAGCTGACGGGAAGCCGCTGGCCGTTGATGTAATACGGCGCCGGCATCGGCAGGTCGACAATGCGCAGCGGCGTCCCGTCCGCCAATTGCATTTGCTCCAGCCGCCGCCGATTGTCCCGCAACGGCACGAAGTTCCCGTCCCCGGTGTTGTCCTCAATGACTGTCAACACGGTATCACGGCTCACAAAACGGGCCAGGTCATCCACGTGACCATCGGTGTCGTCACCGATGATGCCGTCACCAAGCCAGAGAACCTGGGTAATGCCCAACAGATCCTGCAGGCGCTGCTCAATCTGCGCGCGATTCATTTGCGGATTGCGATTGGGGTTGAGCAGGCACTGTTCCGTGGTGAGCACGGCGCCGGCCCCGTTGACGTCGATGGACCCCCCTTCCAGGACCATGCCGGCCCGGTAGCTGGGGACATTCAGGTACGCGGCCATGCGTCCGGGGATCAAGTTGTCCAGATCAAACGGTGGATACTTCCCGCCCCAGGCGTTGTAGTCGCAATCCAGCGCCAGCAGCGGCGCCGCGGGCGCCGCGCGCACAACGAAAATGGCGCCGTGATCCCGGCACCAGGCGTCATTGGTCGGAAAGCGATGCAGGCGGATATCCCCGCTGACGCCGGACGCGCCCAGGAGCCGGGAAACGTGTTTTTCATGATCGGCATCGAGCACATTGATGTGGACGGTTTCGCCATCCGCCAGTGCGCGCACGATCTCCGTGTAGGCAGGCTCAACCGGCTCAAACCGGTTTGGCCAGGAATTGCGATTATGGGGCCACGACAGCCAGGTGGCCTGGTGCGGCTCCCACTCGGCGGGCATCCGATAACCTTGCGCCGCAGGGCTTCCGGGATCAAGAAGGGAATTGGGATCAGTCATGTATTCAGGGACGATTGCCA
>CAYMXG010000343.1:1184-3030 GCA_964394115.1 uncultured Enterobacteriaceae bacterium
CCCCAATGGGCGGCCCAGAAATCGGGATTGAGATCCAGGGTCCACAGTAATCTGGACCGGGCTTCATCGTCGCGTCCGGCTTGATGCAACTGCCAGGCAAGATACATGTTCGCTTCCGTGGACAGCGGCGCGATCTGGCGGCCCTGCTCCGCCTGGTCGATGGCCTGCGCGAACTGTCCCAGGGACTCGAAATACAGGCTGTATTGCAGGTGCGTCACGGAATCGTTGGGACTGATTGCCAGTGCCACCTTGAACAGGCGCTCGGCCTCCTTCCAGTTCCACTCGTATTTGAGCGTCATGATCCCCGTATAGACGATGGGTTCCACCTGTCCCGGGTCCATTTCCATGGCGCGGCGCGAATACTCCAGTCCAACAGGGATCAGTTGCTCCGGCGGCTCCAGTTCGAAACCAAAACTGCCGAGCGCGCAATAGCAACTGGCGGCGGCGCCGTAGGCGGCGGCGAAATTCATATCCAGGGAGATGGCCTGCTTGAAGCATTTCGCGGCCTTTTCAATGCCGTCCCGGGTGAGACGCCGCCGGTAACCGCGCCCCAGCAGGTAGACCTCGTAGGCTTCCGGCTTCACCGGCATCTGACTCTCCGGCGTCCCCTCCGGCAGCAGTTCCTTGATCAATTGCGCGGAGATCAGGTCGGCGATATCGCGCTGCACGCGCATCACTCCGGCGATGTCGCGCTGGAATTCCTCCGCCCAGATGTGGTGATCGGTTTCCGCCTCTATGAGCTGCGCGGAGACCCGCACCTGGTTGCCGTCGTGCAGCACCGTTCCTTCGAGTATGTGGGCGACGTTGAGTTCGGCGCCGATGTCCGGGATGGATTGCCGGCCTCTTTTGTAGCGCATGACCGAGGTCAGGGATATGACCTTCAAATGCCGGTTGCGCGCCAGCGCCGTGATGACGGTGTCGGTAAGCCCGTCGCAGAAATATTCCTGCTCGGCATCGTCGGAAAGGTTGCGGAACGGCAGCACCGCGATGGAGCCCCGGACCGCCCGGCGCGCAACGCGTTCTTCCAACGGCACGGCTTGTTCCTCGCGCCGGGCAATGGACGGGGCGTAGGACCCGCGCGGCAAGTCAATCAGGATCGGATCCTGCCGGCCCGGATCCAGGTAGTAGTCGCGCAGCTTGGTGCGCAGGCGCCCGGCTTCAACGCGGACGATGGAATCAAGGTTCGGATCAAAGCTGGCATCACGGTCAAACACATCCAGCCCGATGGTGAATCCCTTCAATCGATCCGTGGTGCCAGCCAGGCTATGGTCGACAACGTAGCGCAGGAACCGGCATTGCCGGTCGGCGCGGCGGAACACCTCGCTGGCGGTGATACGTTCCACCTGCGTGCGGATTGCCTCCGGTGACGCCACCGCGGATGGTCCCGTTTGCAGCATTGCTGGCCCTTTCCCCTTGCCCCTGAAAACCGATAAATGCCGTTACCCGGCACCGAAGCCATTGTTACTTGCCGTTACATAACAGGGAGTGACGTGTAATTGCCTGGCGTCGGTGGTCAAATGTCCCCGAGCAACCCCGAAAAACCGACCCGAGGAGATGCAGTCATGAATACCAAGATGATCATAGCAGCAACACTGTTGGCAGTATCGAGCGGCGCGCTGGCGGCCGACTCCGCCGGCGTCACCGGCTGGATCGAGACCATCCACCGCGCCGACAAGAATTCCGACGGCATGATTACGCCGACCGAAATCATGTACTACGACGCCATGTCCCATGAGGCCGGTTTCCGTCCGTTCATGGTGGATCATTTCGCCGCCTGGGACTTCAACGGCGACCAGATGATCGACATGGACGAACTCAAAAAGGGCATGGAAAAAGCCAGCATGAC
>CAYMXG010000344.1:0-3026 GCA_964394115.1 uncultured Enterobacteriaceae bacterium
CAAATGAGGAGCAGTGACGTGACCGGCGAGAAAATCTTGGTGAAAGTGGACCCGGACCTGGAGGAACTGATCCCCGGGTTTCTGGAGAATCGCGGCAAGGACGTGACGAAACTGCGCGCGGCCATGGACCGGAATGATCTGCCGGCAATCCAGAGTATCGGCCATAGTCTGAAAGGCGTGGGGGGTGGCTATGGCTTCATGCGCCTGTCCGAAATAGGCGCGGACTTGGAGGAGACCGCCAAGGGCGGTAATGCCGCCCCGTTGCCGGCGTTAATCGATACCCTTGCTGACTACCTGAGCCGGGTTGTTGTCGAGTACGGCTGACGCAGCCAGGTTGTGATGTTCTCCGAGCGTGAGGGCCGCCTGGCGCGGCTCGTGATTTATGCGGTAAGTCTGGCGCTGGGGGGCACCTTCAGCATCGTCCTGCTGTTTGCCGCCTGGAGCAGCGCGCGCGCGCCGGCGGAGCGCGATTTCTCCCTGGAATCGGTGGCGCTGGAAAATACACTGTCCGGTAACGCACGCGCCGCCCACAATGCCGTTGCCAGTGTGGCAGCCTTTCTGGTGGCCACGCCGCCCTTTAATCCGTCCCAGTTCGGCATTGTCGGCCGCGAACTGCTGGGGCAGCACCCTTACCTGGAAAAAATAGCCTATTGCCGTGCGCTGCTTCTGGAACCGGCCGGTGCCCGTTGCGAGGATCCAATGCAGGTGGCGCGGGCCGCCGGCGCAGCCCCCGCCCCGGCCATGGATTGGAGTGAGGTTCCGGGCATATTGAATCCCGAACAGGCAGCGGAAGTGTTTGCCGCCAGTGCGACCGGGTCCGGTGCCCACCGCCAGCTCTGGCTGTTGCGCTGGATCTCGGAGTCCGGCACGGACCAGGGTACACATGGGGGCCTGCTGGCAATGCTGGTCAATGTGGATCGCTTGCTGGAAGGGGGCATGCGCGCCGCCGAAATCACCCTGGTATTGAATAATGACCAGGCCAACTTTGGCGGGCGTCAGGTGCTGCTGTCGCGGTCGCCGGAAGCAGCCGCGGGTCAGGAGGTTTTGGTACTGAGCCGGGATGCCGCCGTGCAGATGCCCATGTATTCCCTGCGACTGCGCGTGGATCGCAGGTTGACGTGGCTCGATCTGCAGACCTGGGTTGTGTATGTATCGGCGCTGGTCGGGGTGGGGGTGACGTTGCTGCTCGTCGCCTTTGTGCGCACCAAGGAAGTGCAGGCGCGCGAGCTCGCCGAACGGAATCTTGTAATCGAGCGAAAGGTGGAGGAACAGACAAGGGAACTGGCCCAGGCCCGGGATCAGGCCCTCGATGCGTCACGGGTCAAATCGGAATTTCTCGCCGGCATGAGCCATGAGATTCGCACGCCGCTGAATGCCATCATCGGTATGGCGGACCTGCTCGCGGAGACACCCATGTCCGACGAGCAGAAGAAATACATCGACGTGTTCCGGAAGGCGGGCGACACACTGCTCAGCCTGGTCAATGACATTCTGGATTTCTCCAAGATTGAAGCCCGGCAGGTGCGCCTGGAGGCGATTCCGTTCGACGTGTCCGACACGGTGGAAGAAGCGGTGGAGATTTACGCGCTGAAGGCGGAAGGCAAGGGGCTGGAACTGGTGGCCGATGTGGAACCGGGCCTGAACGTGAACCGCGTCGGTGACCCCGCACGACTGCGCCAGATATTGTTAAACCTGCTCGGCAATTCCATCAAGTTCACGGAACAGGGGGAGGTTGTAGTTTCGATCGCGCGTGAACCGAGCGATCCCACCGGCGCCACGATCCGGTTTCGGGTGCAGGACTCGGGTATCGGCATCCCGGTGGTCAAGCGCAAGCTCGTTTTCGAAACCTTTACCCAGGTGGATTCGTCCACCACTCGCAAGTACGGGGGCACCGGTCTCGGCTTGAGCATCTGCCGGAGCCTGGTGCAATTGATGGGGGGAGACATATGGGTCGAGGACGGGGCAGCGGGGCGGGGCAGTACCTTCGCCTTTACGACCGCATTGCCCCCCGTGCATATCTCTGCCGCCACGACGTTGCCGGCGCCGGAGCAGATAGCTGCGCTGCGCGGGCGTAGCGTGATGCTGGTGGAGGACAATCGTTTCTGTCGGGAAGCGGTGTCCCGGTATCTGTCCGTGGCGGGTATGCAGGTGATGGCCGTGGAAGGTGGAGCCGCCGCCATGGCGCGACTGCCAGGATCATCCGGACTTGACGTGATACTGGTGGACTCAAGCATGCCCGAAGCGAACGGGATCGAATTCGTGGCGCAACTGGCCGGTGTCCGGCCCGGCAGCAAGATCATGCTGCTGGTCGGCGCCACGGACCTGAATCAGCACATGACCCAAATTAAGGAACTGGGCATACAGGGCTACGTGATGAAGCCCATCAAGCGCGGCGAACTGTACCGGCAGCTGGCCGGATTATTTGCCCAGGTTGAGACAGTGCGGACCGGTGCGGAAACGAAAATCGTGGTTACGCCGCGCCGCATCCTGCTGGTGGACGACAATAGTGATAATCGCCTGTTGATCACGTCCTACCTGAAAAAGCTGCCTCATGTCGTGGTCGAGGTCGAAAATGGCCAGAGGGCCGTGGAAGAGTTCCAGGCGCAGCCATTTGACCTGGTGTTTATGGATGTGCAGATGCCGGTGCTGGACGGGCACGAGGCCACGCGTCGTATCCGGGCCTGGGAACGGGGGGAACAGCGCCCACCTGTGCCGATCATTGCGCTGACTGCCCACGCCAGCAAGGAGGAGGCAGATCGATCACTGGCTGCCGGCTGCACCACTCATATGACCAAGCCGGTGAAGAAGGCCGCACTGTTGCAGGCCATCGAGACCTACGCGTCCTGATTTTTATTTTTACGCCCGCTGCACAACATTGGCAATGTCCACCTTGGGCGGCAATTCCACGTCATGGCGGATGTGTTCCGCACCATGGTAGACAAGGAAATGCTTGCCTTGCACGCGGGACAACAGCGTGACGCCCAGGTCGCGGGCGATCTTCAGCCCCATGTGCGTGATGCCGGATC
>CAYMXG010000345.1:0-3014 GCA_964394115.1 uncultured Enterobacteriaceae bacterium
TGCCAGCGGTTGCGAATGAACCAGCGCGGCAGAAATCCGTCGTCCGTTGCGTCTTCGGCGTCTTGTGCAAACAGCAGGTCCATACCCTCCACCAGCAAACTGCCCTGCGCGGCGCCGGCCGCGGGAACCGTCACACTGGCGGTCCCCAGCACATTCGCGGAGGAATCGTAATCCGTGAAGCTGATTACCGGACTGGTATTGTCAGCAACATGGAGGGAAGCCGCGCTCATCGTCGCACAGTCGCTGTCATAGCCCTGGCAAATGTTGCGCTGGCGAACCCCCGCGGCAACATTACCCAGGGTCGGCGTTCCGGCCATGCGCACCTTGAATTCCCACTGCCGCTCCTCGACGAAGTCATAAAGGATGCGGAAACTCTGGCCGATGGCGATGCTGGTGGCCGAGCCGCCCTGCAAATCCGTATAGGTGACGCAATCGGCGCTCGGGGCGCCGGTAATCAGACCGATCGGATTGCCGTAGGTCGTCGAATTCAGGCGGATGGTGTCACCGGCACCGACAAAGGACCAGAAATTCGCACCGGTGCTGCAGGCCTGGTTCGGCGCGGTCGCCCCGTCCGCCGTATACCCGCCGGTCGCCGGTGTGCGCTTGGATGCCACCAGCAACTGGATCCGGTTACCGTCGGCAACCGTAAACGGAGTGCCGCCGTTCACGGCGACCACCCGGACCAGGTTCTGGGTAAGCGATGATGCGGAATAGACGATCCCCTCGTCCACGGATGGCTGATCCAGGTTTCTGATCTTGGCGCCCGGGCGGACACCGGCATAATTGAAGCGCGTGCCGGTGTCCGTGATGTAATAGATGGATCCGCTGAGTGAAACCGATTCCGTCGCCGCGGTAAGAAATTCCCCATCCACGAACTTGCCGCTGCAATGGGCGATGTTGAGGCCGGCCCAGACGCAGGCAATGTCGCTGCTCACCGTCACCGCATCCGGATAACTGGCGTCGACACCGGTGGAATCGGAATACAGCGTTGACTGCTGTATCCAGTTGGTAATCGCGGTCGTGTAGGTGGTTGCCGCACCGGCGGCCGTCACCGATACTGTGTTGCCGTTGGCGGAGAGCAGGGACCATTGTGCGGAGAATTCCGTCTCAAACGGCTTGCCAAATTCATGCACGGGCAGCAGCCCGAAACGCGTGGAGGTGGTCGGGCGCTGGCCGACCAGCGCGTAACTGTCGCCGGCTGCAAAGACATTATTTGTGCCGCCATAAAGCGAAGTGACGGTCAGTGTTTGATTGTTCGGCACGCCCACGGTGAGAACCACTCCTTGCGAGCCGTCAGTGATGTTTCGCACCCAGTCGTCGGCCTGCACGCCCTGGGTGACAAAATCCACATCCGCATCCTCCAGCGTAGTGCCCGTGCTTCCTGCAGATGCGAGGCCAATTGCGCCCCGGATGCGCCAGGTATCGCCGGCATCAAATACCACGCCCGAGCCGGTATCCACCTGCACTTCGTTGCCGTCCACGGCAATGACATCGCCGCTGGTGCCGTCAGTAATATTGTCCACAATGTCGCCCGGCACGACCCCGAATTGCTCCAGGTCCACGCCGGCGTCCAGGGTTGTCCCGCCACTGGCTCCTCCCGCCGCACCGGTAAACAATCCGGCCAGGGCCGGTGCTGCGGCCTCGATGTAGTAAACGTCATCCTCCGCAAAGGCATCGCTGGCGCCGCCGGTCAGCGCACTCACGGTCACCGTGGTTGCCGTCACGGCTGAGATGGTTGCGTGGGAACCGTCGGTCACGTTCCAGATCAAATCTCCGGCGGCCACGCCGGAGAGCACGAAATCGGCATTGGCATCGGTAAGCACGACGCTGTTGGTGGTGGCGCTGGTGTGCTGTCCTGATAACCCGTAGCCGCCGATGCTGGCCCCATGACGCCCCCCGCGCTTGGGATCTGCGAACGGCGCGAGCCAGGGAAATGCACCACCGGCCTCGTTGCGATAACCGGCCAGCGCCGCGCGAACGTCATTGGCGACCCGCGCCTCAACGGCCGCCATGAGTTCTCCCCGGGTGATCGTGACCAGTTGATCGTTAAAGCATTGCTCCTCGATCTGATCTTCATCCAGGCTGCCGTCGGTGCACTCCGGCGCCGACCCCGCGACGGTGCTGCCGGTAACATAGGCTTCATCGGTGCTGGTGGGATTGCCGTCCTCCAGAAATTCATCCGCCACTTCGTACCAATCCTTGGAATTCGCCGCCACCTCCGTCGCCGCTGTACCGCGGCCTGCCTGTCCATTCACCGGCGTGCCGGCGGCAATCAACACGGCAACCACATCGTCGGCGCCATCAACACTCAACGTGGCACGGGTATCGCTGTTCAGGACGTGGGTGGCAGGCTGATTATTCTTGAATTCGTCTGACACGGCATACCAGATGCGCCCACCACTGGAATCCAGCAGCGCATCAATGCCCAGGTCGCGGACAGGCAAAAGTCCGAGGGTTGAACCGGTCGTGTCGGCGCAATTGGATTCCGCGCTGCCGTCATCATCCTGATCGGGGCAGGGCAGGTACCCGGGGCTGCGATCCGGTTTGTCCTGGGTCTCCGGATAAGTGACTGCAAAGCGTATAAGTGCGTTCCTGGCATCCCGCAGGGCCGCCTGGGTTTGCACTTGGCGCGCAAGGTCTTGCGCACGTTCATTCAATTTCCCCAGCAGCACCGCCGACGAACCCACCAGCACCACGAGTATCAATGCCAGCAGCACCACGCCTTGCTGATGCCGGCGTGCGGCCCGGGGCGATGCGCAGCTGCGCGCTGATGATTGTGGTTCGGCCATGAATTCATTCATCATCTGCTTCAACTTCTGCCGGGGCCGGCGCGGCAGCCGGGTCCGGTGCCGTACCCAGCTCACGGATGCGGGTACTGGCAGGCTCATAGGTCTGTCCAACCTTGATGTTTACCGATGCCTTGCCGTCCGGCAGCTTCAATGTCACCTGATCCGAGGCAATCCCGGACTTGTCCACCGTCCGGTAGGGGGAATCCAGATCCCCTTCATAGGTAT
>CAYMXG010000346.1:0-2992 GCA_964394115.1 uncultured Enterobacteriaceae bacterium
GCGATGCGTTCGTCCAGCGCCAGCTGCCGCCGCGCCTGTTCCTCCAGGCGCGCATCCAGCCGCAACAATGCCTCGGATTCCCCCTGTTGCCCGCTGCGCCGCCACAGCAGCAGCAGCGCGATCAACAGCAGGATGATTATGACAATGTCAGCTAAAATTGATGCAGGCATGAATCAGTTACCGGCGACCGGAATGGCCACGAGAGACGCAGCGAAGACGAACGCAACAGCCTTCCAAAACATTGTCTCCGGCCCGGACCGGAATATCAATCTGGCCGAGGCCGCTTTGCTGATTGCCGCGCCGGAATATCCCGAACTGGACCTCAATGCCTGCCTGCAGCAGGTGGATGACATGGCCACCGTGTGCCGCGGACGCCTGGGTCGGTCCCCGGATCCGGCACGCACCCTGACGACGCTGGGCGAATACCTGTTCCAGGATCTCGGTTTCAAGGGCGACCTGCAGACCTTCAACGATCCGCGCAACAGCTTTCTCAATGAAGTATTGAAGCGCCGGTGCGGGATCCCGATCACATTGTCGGTGCTCTACATGGAAGTCGGCCGGCGGCTCGGGTTGCCCGTGCACGGCATTTCCTTCCCGGGTCATTTTCTCGTCAAGGTGGAGGTGGATGGCGTGGACCGCATCATCGATCCGTTCAGCGGCGGCGCCGGGCTCGATCACGCGGAACTGGAGCGGCGCCTGGAACACGTGGCCACGCCAAAGGAAAAATGGAACCTGGAACAGTTGCTGATGCCGGCCAGCAAGCGCGAGATCCTCGCGCGCATGCTGCGTAACCTGAAGAACATCTACGTCAACAGCGAGGATTACACGCGCGCATTGCGCATCCAGGATTTGCTGCTGGATGTGCTTCCGGACGTGCCCCAGGAAATACGCGACCGGGCGCTGCTGCACGACAAGCTGGATCATCTGCGCGCGGCCGTGGCGGATTACCAGATGTACCTGTTGATGGCGCCGGATTCCGAGGACAGTACGCGGGTGCAGGGACGGGTCAGCGAATTGCGCCAGTCGTTGCAACGCCTGCACTGACTTCTCATTCGGATCGCCTCATTGTCATTCCGAACGCATGTGACGAATCCTGCTTTTCGGAGCGACAAGATCCCGCGCCGCTGCGCGACTCGGGATGACACCAGCCTGGCATCATGTCGAAAACGCCAATAGGCAAAATCAAAGGCCGGGGCACGGCATCGGAGGTGGATGCACGCTACCTGGACTGGCGGCGCGAGGCCTTCGACGACGGCTGGAACATGGACGAGGCCACGCCGCCTCCGCCCACCACGGTGACCGTCGAGCACCCCCGCACCATCATCAGCCGCAATCAGTCGCCGGATATTCCGTTCGAGGCATCCATCAATGCATACCGGGGTTGCGAACATGGTTGCGTCTATTGCCTGGCGGGCGACACTCCGATCCTGATGGCCGATGGTACGAGGCGGCCGCTTGCAGAAATCAAGGTTGGCGATCCTATTTATGGCACGGTGCGGAAAGGCTGGTATCGGCGCTACGAAGTTGCCCGTGTGCTGGCGCACTGGAGCGTCATCAAGCCCGCCTACAAGGTGACGCTGGAAGATGGCACCACATTGGTGGCAGGGCCGGATCATCGGTTCCTGACTGAACGGGGCTGGAAACACGTTACCGGTGCGGAGCAGGGCGCCGGGAGACGGCCGCACTTGACCACCGGCAACAAGTTAATGGGTACGGGCGCATTTGGCGTCGGTCCGGAAATGGGGCCCGGGTACCGTCGTGGCTATCTGTGCGGCATGGTTCGCGGTGACGCACTCTTGGCCACTTTCTACTACCCGCGGCAGGGGCGTAGCCATGGGAATCAGCATCAATTTCGACTGGCCCTTTGCGATGAAGAGGCATTGAACCGGGTTGGGGATTTCCTACGCCATCATGGGATAGGAACATTTGCCTTTACGTTTTCTGCCGGTACAGGGGGCAGGCGCGAGATCAAAGGTATTCGCAATTCCGCCCGGGCCGACGTGAATCGAATCCGCGAACTTATTTCGTGGCCGGACAAGCCCAGCCTCGATTGGTGCGCTGGTTATCTTGCCGGGATATTCGACGCGGAAGGATCGTTCAGTCAGACAATCTTGCGATTCTCGAACACCGACGATGAAATCCTCGCGTGGATCTCACGGTGCCTGAACACCTTCGGTTTTCACTCCGTGTTGGAAAAACCGCGCAAAGGCGTCAATAAGCCGGTCAAAAACCTGCGATTGCTTGGCGGCCTTCCGGAGCAACTGCGATTTTTCCATGTGACCGATCCCGCCATGTCGCGCAAACGAACGTTTGTCGGACAGGCGGTGAAGACTGCAGCAAAGCTCCGGGTCATCGATATCGAGCCCCTTGGCCGGGCACAACGACTTTACGACATCCAAACCGATACGGAAGATTTCATCGCCAATGGCGTGGTCAGCCACAACTGCTACGCTCGCCCCACCCACGCCTACATGGATCTTTCGCCGGGAATCGATTTTGAAACAAAATTGTTTGCGAAGCCCGATGCCGCGGCGCTCCTGCGCAAGGAACTGGCGCAGCCGGGCTATCGCTGCACACCCATTGCCCTGGGTGCAAATACCGATCCCTACCAGCCCATCGAACGCGACTGGGGCATCACGCGCTCCATCATCGAGGTCCTGCATGCCCATGATCATCCACTCACCATCGTCACCAAGTCCTGGCGCGTGGAACGGGACATCGACCTGCTGGCGGACATGGCGCGCAAAAACCTGGTGCAGGTGTTCGTTTCCATCACCAGCCTGGATCATGAACTGGCGCGGCGCCTGGAGCCCCGGGCCAGCGCACCACGGCGTCGCGTGGAATGTGTCCGGGCCCTGAGCGAGGCCGGCATCCCGGTGGGCGTGTTGTTCGCGCCGGTGATTCCGTTCCTGAATGATGACGCCCTCGAAAATGTGCTGGCCGCGGCCGCGGAGGCCGGCGCGGTCCATGCCGGCTACGTCATCGTGCGCCT
>CAYMXG010000347.1:0-2992 GCA_964394115.1 uncultured Enterobacteriaceae bacterium
GGCGGCGTTTCCGGGATGACGGAAAAACTGTTCACCCATTGTGCAAGGCTCAATAATTGGCTGTTCGGATTTGTGCTACATACCGTCGGCCGGGGGTCTGGTTCCACAGTTGCAGACAAGCCGCGAATACGTTTGACCGCCATGGACTACAGCCAGGGACGGCGGGTATGCAGAAAATGCAGGAGCAATTTTCTGCGACCGCCAGGGATGGCGGAAGTGCGGAAAACGCAGGGAGCAGTTTTCCGCTGGCGGAAATGCAGATTGCGCAGGAGCAAGCAATCTGCCATGTAGGCTCGAAGCGCCGCGTCCCTGCGGCTTACGGTCTGCCACCGTGGAACCCGACCCCCGTTTGATCCGGAATTCGGAGCAGGTATTTAGTTCCGTGCTTACTGCAGGATGACTTGCTCCATGCCCGGCGTCCTGGCGCGCACGGTACCGGCGCGCCACGCGGTTTCGCCCTGTTCCGCCAGGATCGCAAGCGCCGTGTCGGCTTCGGCGGCGTCCACGATCAGGATGAGGCCGATGCCGCAGTTGAAGGTGCGATACATCTCCCGCGTTTCCACGCTCCCCACCTGTTGCAACCAGCGGAATATCTCCGGCCACTGCCATGAGGCGGTATCAAACTGCGCCGTGAGGTTGGCGGGCAGGACGCGCGGTACATTCCCGATCAACCCGCCCCCGGTGATATGCGCGATGCCCCTGACCTCCACCTTGCCAATCAATTTCAGCACCGGACGCACGTAGATGCGTGTCGGTTCCAGCAGGACTTCGGCAAAGCTGTGGTCGCCAAGCCTGGCGTCCAGTGCGGTGCGCGTGTCCGACAGCAGGCGCCGCACCAGCGAGAAACCGTTGGCGTGGATGCCACTGGAGGCCAGCGCGAGTATCGCATCGCCGGCGCGTATGCTGCTGCCATCGATAACGCCGTCCCGTTCCACCGCGCCCACGGCAAAACCGGCCAGGTCGTAATCGCCGGGTTGATAGAATCCCGGCATCTCCGCGGTCTCGCCGCCGACCAGTGCGCAACCCGCCAGTTCACAACCGCGCGCGATGCTGTTGACCACGCGTCCAGCGATGCCCACGTCCAGTTTGCTGCAGGCAAAGTAGTCGAGGAAGAACAGGGGTTCGGCGCCCTGCACCAGCAAATCGTTGACGCACATGGCCACGAGATCAACACCGATGCCGTCGTGGCAGCCGGAATCAATGGCGAGTTTTACCTTGGTGCCGACGCCATCGGTACCGGAGACCAGGATTGGATCGCGGTAGCCGGTGGCCTTCAGGTCGAATAATGCGCCGAAACCACCGAGCCCGCCCATGCTCCCGGCGCGGCGCGTGCGCGCCACGGCGGGTTTGATCCGATCCACCAGCAATTCGCCGTTATCGATGCTGACGCCGGCATCGGCATAGGTAATCGGTGTGCGGCCGCGGCTGGTCATGGGCGGCAATGGTATCGGCGTGGATTCACCCCGGCAATCCTTGACTTGCCTGGGGGGCTTGCATAGGTTGGCGGCCATGCGACGCGCGTTCCTCATTCTTGTCCTTTTTATATGCATGGCGCCTGCGGCCCACGCTGTACGCGTCCCGGGTTTGTATGAGGCCGAGGTCGCTGTTCCGGATCAATCCAACGGTGCCCGTGTCCAGGGTGTGCTGAATGCACTGCGCGCGGTGATCATCAAGCTCACCGGTGACCGGTCCGCGCCGACACGGGCGCAGGTGGCGCCCATCCTGCGCGCCGCGGAGCGTTACCTGCTGCAGTATCGGTACCAGGAAACGGAGTCCGCGAACGGGCAGCCCGGTGCTCCCGCGACGGGCGAACTGCGCTTATGGGCGCAATTCAGCCAGTCGGCGCTGGATCGGGACCTGCGCGGGGCCGGCCTCTTCATCTGGGGCGCAGAACGCCCGTCCACGCTGGCCTGGCTCGCCCGCGGCGACGATCATGGTTGGCGTTGGGCCGGCGACGAAGGGAATGACGACTCGCTGCAGGCGCTGGCCGAGGCGCGTGCGCGGGCCCGCGGCCTGGGGTTCATTTTTCCACTGCATGATCTGGATGATGACGCGCGCATGGGCGCAGCGGCCGTCGCGGCAACTGATCTCCCCGCCATCGGCCAGGCATCGGAACGCTATCACCCTGACAGTGTGCTGGCGGTCGCCATTGACTCTCCTGCGCCGGGCAACTGGCGCGCGAACTGGACCTTGTTGCTTGGTCCCGAGACCGAACAGTGGAGCAGCGAGGGGCAGCAGCTTGATGCGTTGATGCACGAGGGCATTGATGTCCTCGCCGATCACCTGGTCCGGCGTTTTGCCGCGGCGGGCGCCGGCGGCGAGCAAAGCGGCGTGACCCTGAACGTTGTGGCTGTGAACTCCGCCACCGGCTACGCACGCGCGTTGCAATACCTGCAGTCCCTGAACTCAGTAACTGCCGTGCAGGTCACTGAAGTGGATGGTGACAGTGTGACCTTTGAGCTTTCCGCGTATGGCGGCGCCGATTCCGTGCGCCAGGCCATCACCCTGGGGCGCGTGCTCGAGCCGACCACCGGGCCGGGGCACAGCTATCGGCTGGTGCCATGAACGCCCGCGTCGCGGACGGCGAAAAGTGGTTCCTGCTGGCGACCATACTGCTGTGCGGGTGGGTGCTCTACCTGCTTGCGCCGGTGCTGACACCCTTCCTGGTGAGCGCATTGCTGGCGTATCTCGGCGACCCGTTTGCGCGGCGGCTGCAACGACTTGGATTGTCGCGCACCCTGGCGGTGATCGTCGTATTCATCACCATGTTGGTGGCCGGCGTGCTGTTGCTGCTGCTGATCGTGCCGTTGTTGCAACAACAACTGCTCGGCCTCGTGGAACGGCTGCCGCAGGTGCTGGAATGGGCGCAACAGAAACTTCTGCCGCGCGCGGAGTCACTGCTGGGGATTCAGTTTGAGGCGCTGCAACTGGACAGCGTGCGCCAGGCGCTGCAGGAACATTGGCGCGATCTGGGTGGCGCCATGGGTGCGGT
>CAYMXG010000348.1:0-2986 GCA_964394115.1 uncultured Enterobacteriaceae bacterium
TTCGCGGCCGTCAATTTCAAGGACTGGCGCATGCTCGGCATGCAGAACGTGGTCATCGGCAACCTGCGCGAGACCGGGCCTGACACATACGAGGTGGAATTCCGGCTGCTCAACAGCTTCAGCGGTTCGCAACTGGCGGGTTTCCGCGTGCCGGCGACGCGCAAGCAATTGCGGCGCACGGCCCATCGCATCGCCGACATCGTGTTCGAAAAGCTTACCGGCGTGCGTGGTGCCTTCGATACGCGCATCGCCTATGTGACCGTGAAAAAGATCGGCAAGGAAAGCCGCTACAACCTGCAGGTGGCGGATGCGGACGGATTCAATCCGCAGGTGCTGCTGGATTCCGGCGAGCCCCTGATGTCCCCGGCCTGGGCGCCGGATGGCAAGCGCCTCGCCTACGTGTCATTTGAGGGCCGCACCTCCTCCATTTACGTCCAGGACATCATCACCGGCCAGCGCCAGAGAGTGGCGGCCAATCCGGGCATCAACAGCGCGCCGGCATTTTCCCCCGATGGCAAGCGCCTGGCGTTGACGTTATCCATGGGCGGCGATCCGGAGATCTATGTGCTGAATCTGGAGACGCGCGCGCTGTTTCAGGTGACCCATGATCGATCCATTGACACCGAGCCATCCTGGTCACCGGATGGCACGCGCATAGCGTTCACGTCGGATCGGGGCGGCGGGCCGCAGATTTATGAGGTAAGCGCCCAGGGCGGGCCCGCCAGGCGCCTCTCCTTCGAAGGCGCGTACAACGCGCGCCCGCGCTTCTCTCCCGACGGACGATCCATGGCCGTGGTGCATGGCCAGGATCGCCGCTATCAAATCGGCGTCTTCACGCCGGGGGCGGGGGGCGTGGACATCCTGAGCAAGTCGCGCCTGGATGAGTCGCCCAGCTTCGCACCCAATGGCAGCATGATCATTTACACGACGGTGGGCGCGAACGGATCGGAACTGGCGGCGGTGTCCACGGACGGCAGGGTGCATCAACGCCTGGCGTTACAGGATGGCGAGGTGCGCGAGCCGGCGTGGGGGCCGTTCCTGTTGGCACAATGATTCATTTATATGGCTGGCGTGGATGTGCGATCATATTCATAAGCTGGTTGTGACCCATTCATCAGAGGAGAAGGCATCATGAGACATTTCCTGATACTGACCGCATGTCTGGCGCTCGGTTTATCGGCGTGTTCATCCAAGCCCAAGCAAGCCGACACGGCCAAGGTAGAGGATCGCTCAGGCGCCGGTGACAAGGGCGCCCGGACGCATGGCGCCGGTGCCGACGCGGGCGGCTCCATGAACGAACTGGACAATCCGGCCAGTCCGCTGGCAGTGCGCACCATATATTTTGATTACGACAGCAGCGACATCCTGCCGGAGTATCAGAAGGCCGTGGAGGCCCACGCGGCATACCTGGCCTCGCATCCGGAGAAGACCATGGCGCTGGAAGGGCACGCCGATGAGCGTGGTTCACGGGAATATAACCTGGCGCTGGGTGAACGCCGCGCGCAGTCCGTGAAACGGCAGATGGTATTGCTGGGCGCTGGCACGGCGCAGATCCGCACCACCAGCTACGGCGAAGAGCGCCCGGTGGTGGATGCCCATGATGATGCCGCCTGGAGCCAGAACCGGCGTGTCGAAATCGTGTACTGAGTTGCGCCGGCGGCTGTTACCGCTGGTCCTGGGGTGCGGGCTGGGGTTGCTGGCCGCGGCCCAGGCTGCGGCGCCGGTGGCGGAAAAGGATTCCACCGGCCTGAGCGGACGCGTGGATCGCATCGAACGCCTGTTACAGAGTGAGGGACTGGTGGATCTGATGCAGCAACTCCAGACGCAACAGCAGGAAATCAGCCGGCTGCGTGGCGAAGTGGAAGTTCAGAGCCACACCATCGAGCAAATGCGTGAACGTGAACGCGCGCTGCACGCGGACATGGACCGTCGCCTGCAGGCCCTCGAATCCGGGGGAACCGCGGCCGCTGCAGGGGCCGATGCAGGCACCAATTCAAACGCGGACACTGGCGCACCGCCACTGGAATCAATGTCCGGCGTTCCCGCGGACGATGACACCCCCGCCGGCACCGAGGCGGACAGCCCGCTGACGCTGGAGACGGTGGGATTACCGGCTGCCGCTGCGGCAACAGGCGCAGTTGCCGCGGGAAGCGCGGTTGCCGGAAGCGTGGAAGCGGCAGGCAATAACCTGCCCGCGGCAGCGACCGTGGCCACTGCCACGCCTGCCATTGCGCCCAACATGGATTCCGCGCTATCCGGCGGCAGCTCCGATCAAGCGGATTACGATCGCGCTTTCTGGTTGTTGAAACAGGCGCGGCATGACGAGGCTATCAAGGCCTTTCGTGACTACCGCACGAACTGGCCCAAGGGACAGTTTTCGGACAATGCCCAATATTGGCTCGGCGAGGGTTACCACGCGGTTCGCAATTATCAGCAGGCGCTGATTGAATATGATCGGCTGATCGCGGAATTCCCGAACAGCCAGAAGATTACGCACGCGATGCTGAAGAGCGGCTACTGCCTGCAGGAGATTGGCCGCGCCGACGAGGCCCGTGCACGCCTCACCGACCTGACCCGGCGCTACCCCGGCACCACGGCGGCGCGACTGGCGGAGGAGCGACTGCGCACGTCGGCAGCGGCCACTGCGGCGCCGTGAACCCGTGACCACCGCGGCAAGCGCGCCGGCCGGCCCAACCACCAGTGTGGCACCGGCATTCACGCTGCGTATCAATGAGATCTTCCTCTCCATCCAGGGCGAGACCACGCGTACCGGGTTGCCGACCATATTCATCCGCCTGACCGGGTGCCCGCTGCGTTGCCATTACTGCGACACGGCTTACGCCTTTCACGAGGGCCGCACCCGGTCCGGCACGGACATCATGGCGGCCATGGCCGGATGGGACACGCGTTTCGTGACGGTCACCGGCGGCGAACCCCTGGCGCAAAAATCCTGCCTGTTACTGCTGCAGCATTTATGTGATCGGGG
>CAYMXG010000349.1:0-2983 GCA_964394115.1 uncultured Enterobacteriaceae bacterium
GGGTCTGCAGGGAGTCGGCATGGCGCTGCCACGCCTCAATGGACAGATCCAGCACGCGGCGTTTCAGCGTGTCGGCCGGTGTCTGCATTGGCAGCGGCCGGCCGAATGCCACGACGATGTCGCGCCGCACGCCGCGTCCCCGCAACGTGCGCAGGCGGGTACTGGCGTGGGAGAACGCCGTGCCCCAGAGCCCGCGCAGGTAAAACGGGATGATCACACCCTCGACGCTGGTAGTGGCGGCTTCATAGCCACGCTTGAATTCGTTCAACTGGCCGGTGCGCGAAATGGTGCCCTCGGGAAACAGGCAGACGATCTCCCCCTCAATCAGGTGCTGGCGCACCGCTTCCAGGGCGCTCCTGCTGCCGGCGCCACTGATGGGAATGACCCCGAAGAAATCCAGGAACCACTTCAAATACCAGCGCTCATAGATACCGCGGTACATGACGAATCGCACCGGCCGCGGGCACGCAATCTGGACCATGGCCCAGTCGATCCACGAGACATGATTGCCGAGCAACAACACCGCGCCTCGTTGCGGCAGCCGGTGAAAACCGATCACGTCAATGCGATAGCGCTGGGACAACAGCAGTGTGGCGATTATCCGGGCCAGCGCCTGCGGCAGCTTGTAAACGGTGTAAATGGCGCCGCCCAGCGCCACCACCATCAACAGCACGAACAGGTCGCGGGCACGCAGGCCGAGCAGGGAGAACGCCACCGTCAGCCCCAGGAAGCCGAGCATCACGCAGTTCTGAATGAAATTGTTGCCGGCGAGCACACGCCCGCGCTCATGCTCCAGCGCGTGATACTGGATCAGCGCATTCAGCGGGATGATGAAGAGGCCGCCCAGGAATCCCAGCGCAATGAAGTTCAGTCCATGGGCAGTCACGCTGTTCAGCAGCGGCGTCAACGCCAGCGACAGTGTCACGCCGAAGGCGCCGACGGGGACCAGGCCGGTCTCGATATGCGCCCGTGACATGCGACCGGCCACTATCGAACCCAGTACGATGCCGATGCCCGAGCACGCCAGCAGGCCCTGCACGGTCACCGAATCGGTCAGTCCCATGGTCTCCTTGGCGAAGGCCGGGAATGACGCCAGCACCACCTGGGCGATAGCCCAGAAGATCGACAGGCCGATGATGGAGAGAAAGATCACCTGGGTGCGGCTGGCGATACCGAGGTTGTTCCGCAGGTATTCCGCCCGCACATATTTTTGCAGGCTGAAGGCCAGGTCCGGGTTGCTGGCAGGCTTGGGCGGCAGGGCGTAGGCGCAGGCGACCTCGATCAGCGAGCCGATGACCAGCAGGTAACCGACCGGCGCGATCTGGCGCAGGATGGCATCTTTGTCGTGCGGTACCGCCCCTTCCAGATAGCCCTCAAACAACACCGAGAACACGAATACGCCCGCCAGGATGGCCACCGTGGTGACTGCCTGCACGACGCCGTTGGCAGTGGTGAGCAGGTCGGTCCCGACCAGTTCCTTTATGTAACCGTACTTGGCCGGCGAGTAGAGGGCGGCCTGTATGGCCAGCAGAAAGGTCATCGTAAAAGCTGACCAGAACCAGCCCAGGTAGTAGCAGACGGTGATCAATATGGTCAGCAATACCGCTGCCCAGGCACCGGCGCGCATGACCCGGGGCTTGGCAAACCGATCCGAAAGAAATCCGGCCGGACTGAACAGCAGCACAAACGGCAGCAGGATCAGCGCATTCACCACCGCGGTCAGGATGACCTGGGTCTCCCCGTCATATACCTTGAACACGGTGTTCTGAATGACGATCTTGTGCCCAAGATCCACGAACGCATTCAGGAAGCCCATGCTCAGGAAGAACATGAATCCCCGAATCTTCAATAATGTCGTCATCACGGGTCCTTCACTGGCGATGCAACCGGATTCGGAAAGTGGCGTCGTGGGTCAGAATCGTAGCAGATTCAGGGTGATTTGCTTTCGGCGCGCGACACCAAATTCCGGAGGCGGTCTCAAGCGCAGTCTGGATTCCGGGTCGCAGCCTGCTGTGCAGGCTTTGCCCGGAATGACGACGCTGGGCATTCCGGAGGCGGTCCGGTTTCGTCATTCCGGAAGCGGCGACGCCGCTATCCGGAATCCAGACGGTCTCGAGCGCAGTCTGGATTCCTGAAATTGGGAACCGACCAAACAGCGTGGTCGATTGCATGTAGTGACACCTACTCAGTACAATCACGCGCCTTTTACCCAAGACGAGCCACGATGATCGAATTCACCTCAATCAATGCCCGCATCAAAGTCCTGCGAGGGCGTACCGATGCCCTGAGGGGGTACCTTTGAATTTGATCGCAAATCCGAACGCCTCGAGGAAGTAACCCGCGAACTGGAAAACCCGCGCATCTGGGACACTCCGGAGCAGGCGCAGGCCCTGGGCCGCGAACGCGTCGCGCTGGAACGCATCGTCGGCACGCTGACCAGTCTTGATGGCGGTCTCACCGACGCGGTCGAACTGTTTCAACTGGCCCGCGATGAGCAGGACGAGGCAGCGGCGGAGTCCGTGGTCGAGGATCTTGATGGACTCGAAAAGCGACTGGCGGCGCTGGAGTTCCAGCGCATGTTCCCGGGCGAGATGGATCCCTGCAACGCCTTCGTGGATGTGCAATCCGGTTCCGGCGGCACCGAGGCCCAGGACTGGGCCGAGATGCTGCTGCGCATGTACCTGCGTTGGGGCGAGAAGCATGGTTTCAAGACCGAGCTGATCGAGGCCTCCGCCGGTGAGGTCGCCGGCATCAAGAGCGCCACCATCCGTTATGAAGGCGAGTATGCCTTCGGCTGGCTGCGCACCGAGACCGGCGTACACCGGCTGGTGCGCAAGTCACCGTTCGATTCCGGCAACCGCCGCCACACGTCGTTTGCCTCGGTGTTCGTGTCCCCGGAGGTGGACGACGACATCAAGATCGACATCAATCCCGCCGACCTGCGCATCGACACCTACCGTGCCGGCGGCGCGGGCGGGCAGCA
>CAYMXG010000350.1:0-2982 GCA_964394115.1 uncultured Enterobacteriaceae bacterium
GCGATCTGCACTGCCAGGTCGGCGCGGTGACCATCGGCGAGCGCAACCTGAAAATATTGCTGGAGAAATACGGCCCGCAAACCCTGCACGCGGCCATCAACCAGATCTTCAATGCCTCCGAGCGGCAGATGCGCGCGGTGCTGCGCACGGTGCCGAACGGAGAGTACAGCGCCGAGCGTTTCGTGGATCACGACGGCATCAACAAGAACCACATGATCGGCGTGCGCGTAAAACTGAAGGTGGAGAAGGAAGACATCACCTTCGATTTCAGCGCCAGCGATCCGCAGGCTTCCGGGTACATTAACAGCACCATGCCGAATACCGCCTCCTCCGCCTATCTCGCGCTTTTCATGTCGGTGGGTTCAGGCGTTCGCTTCAACGAAGGCGCGCTGCGCGCGTTGCACGTCATCGCGCCGCTCGGGACGGTGGTGAATGCCGCGGAACCGGCGCCGGTGACCGGCTGTACCATCGCTTCCGCCCAGGCCATCATCGAAGCCGTCTGGCTGGCGCTGGCAAAGGCCGTGCCGGACAAAGTGGACGCAGGCTGGGCGCGCTGGTGCGCGCCCGCGACGATGGGCTTCAACCCACGCACCGGCCGGCCTTTCGGCGACATACATTTCATGGCCAAGGGCGGCGGCGGCGCGTCCAAGGGCATCGACGGCTGGAATCACATGGGACCGGTGGTGTGCGCCGGCGGTGTGCGCGCGCCGGATCCGGAACTGCACGAACTGGTGAATCCCTACACGGTATTGCAATACGAATACTGGCCGGACAGCGCCGGCGCCGGTGAATTCCGCGGCGGCATGGGCACGATTTACCGCTGGCGCGTGGAGACGGACAATATCGCCGTGGCCAACTTTGGCGGCGGCAACCGGCCGGAGACCGCTCCGTTCGGATTGCAAGGCGGCAAGGCGGCGCCGCCGCACCAGCTCTTCCTGCGCACCAAAGAAGGTGTGACGAAGGTGGACACGGAGAGCTTCTACAACTACAGCACCGGTGACATCTTTGAAATCTACGAGAGTGGCGGCGGTGGTTACGGCCCTCCCCGGCAGCGTCCGGTGAAAAAGGTATTGGAGGACGTGCTTAACGGCCTGGTGTCCGTGGAGAACGCGCGCCATGACTATGCCGTGGTCATCGATCCGGAGACGCAGAAACTGGATGAAAAGGCAACAGCCAAGATGCGGGCAGGAGTGTAGCGATACAACGCGAAGGCACCCCGGCGCAAGGCGACCGGATCCGTTGCTGGAGGACCGTGTGCCGCCAGGACCGCGGCACCCGAGCCTACATGGATGTATTCACGGCGTGTCCGACAGCGACGGATCGGGGTGCCGTCAGCGCCGGAGACAATGGGTAGCGCGGAACGAGCAACCGGGAGCGGTGCCCGAAGCGCAAATGACGATCGAGGACAAGTGAAGTGACCGAAAACGTACGCGACACCGAACAACAGGTATTCGAGACCAACTCCGGCATCCCCGTTGATGAGTTGTACGATGCCGGGGACATGGACGGGTTTGATCCAGCCCAGGAGTTGGGTGCCCCTGGCGAATACCCATTTACCCGCGGCCCCTACGACGGCATGTATCGCCGCCGCATCTGGACGCGCCGCTTCCAGGTGGGTTTCGGCTCACCACAGGAATCCAACCAGCGCATCCGTTACCTGCATGAAAACGGCGCGAATGGATTTGTCATCACCATTGACCTGCCGACGTCCTATGGGTTCGATTCAGATGATCCCATAGCCGAAGGGGAAGTGGGCGTCACCGGTGTGGCTATCAGCACACTGGAGGACATGGCGGTGTTGTATGAAGGTTTTGGCCCCGACAAGGTGTCCTATGCACTGTCCATCCGCCCCCCGGTGTCCACGGTGACCCTGGCCATGCTGGCCTGCGTGGCTGAAGACAAGGGCGTCCCGTTCAAGGACGTTATCGGCACGCAGCAGAATGATCCCCTGTACCAGATGAGCGGCGGCCCGCTGCAGACCATCACGCATTTCTTCCCGCTCGACGGGACGCTGCGGCTGTGCATCGACAATATTGAATTCATCTCGAAGCACATGCCGCGGCTCAACTGGATGGTCACCAACGGCTACAACTTGCGCGAAACCGGCGTCAATGCCATCGAGGATGGCGCATTCACCCTCGGACACGCATTCGACATTTTCCGCATGGCGCGCGAGCGCGGTCTGGATGTGAACGAATTTCCCAAGCGGGCCTCATTCTTTTTGTCGGCCTCCATCGACTTCTTCGAGGAGATCGCCAAGTTCCGCGCCATGCGCCGTCTCTATGCGCGTACCATGAAGGAAAAGTTCGGCGCCACCGACCCGGCCTGCTGGCGCATGCGTTTTTCAGTGCAGACCGCGGGCAACACGCTGACCACGCAGCAACCGGAGATCAACATCATCCGCGCCGGCATCGAGGCGCTGGCAGGCGTGTTCGGCGGGGCGCAGTCCATACACCTGTGCTCCTACGATGAGGGGCACGGACTGCCGACGGAGGAGTCGTCCCGCATTGCGCTGCGCACGCAACAGGTCATCGCCTACGAAACCGGGGTCACCCGCACCATCGACCCCCTGGGCGGCTCCTATTACGTGGAACAACTCACGAATCAGCTGGAACAGGCTATCGAAGCCAAGATAGATGAAATCGACGCCATGGGCGGCATGGCGAAAGCGGTCAAGGAAGGCTGGCTGGAACAACAGATCAATCTGGCCCGCTACCGGAATCAGAAGGTGCTGGACTCCGGCCAGCGCGCGCTGGTGGGCGTCAACCGCTTCACGATCCCCAAGGAAGAGGAGCGGCCGGTGCATGTACACAAGATTCGCGCCGACGAGTGGGGTGCGCGCCGCGCGGCGTATCTGAAGGACTACCGGGCAAAGCGCGACAACGACAAATGGAATGCGGCACTGACGAAGCTCGAAGAGGGCTGGAAGTCGGGCGCCAACATGGTGCCGCTGGTAATGAATGCCCTGCGCAACAAGGCGAC
>CAYMXG010000351.1:0-2980 GCA_964394115.1 uncultured Enterobacteriaceae bacterium
CAGGGCCTGCGCACCCTGGTCCTGGAACGCAAGCCGTGGCCGGGACGACGCGTTCACACCACCGGCATACTGGTGCGCGAACTGGCGGAGCTGTGGGACCCGCCGGCGCGGTTGTGCCGCCGCATAGAGGGTATCCGCCTGTACGGGCCAGGTGGCCACAGTATCGACCTGCACTCCGCGGGCTATTACTTTCTGGCCACCGCTACCGCGGCCCTGGTGGAGTGGCACCGGCGCCAGGCCATCGACGCCGGTGCGGCCGTGCGCTTCGGCTGCGCCTTCCGACACGCGCATCACTCCCACGGCACCTGCAGTATCAATGACGGTGACCTGCGCACTCGCTACCTGGTCGGTGCCGACGGCGCGCGTTCCGCAGTTGCGGCGGATCAGCACCTGGGCCGAAATCGGCAATTTCTATTTGGCGTGGAAGCAGAGCTGCCTCCCATCCCGGAGGTGGACCCGGACTTTCTGCATGTATTTCTCGACGGCGAGCTGGCGCCCGGCTACATCGGCTGGGTCGTGCCGGGCGTCGGGGTGACGCAGATCGGACTCGGTTGCCGGATGCCCAGTCAGTTGGATCTGCATGCATTCCTGCGCCGCATTGCTTATTTATTCGGCGTGTCCCTGCCCAGGCCCGTGGGATTTCGCACCGGGCTCATCCCCTGCGGTGGCCTGGTCCGTCCCTGGCATCGGCCCGGGACCCTGCTGTTGGGTGATGCCGCGGGAGCCGTATCGCCGCTGACCGGCGGCGGTATTCATCCGGCCGTTGGTCTCGGCCAGGTGGCGGGGCATGCCGTGGTGGAGTACCTGCGCGGTGGTGGATCCCCTCCCCATGAAAGTTTGACGCCACAGTTGCCGAACCTCGGCGCCAAAGTCATGTTGCGCACCGCGGTTGATCACCTGCCGGCGCAGGAACTCCTGCTGCGGCTGTTATTTTCCAGCCTCCCGTTCCGCGCGCTGGCGCAGTTGGTGTTCTTTCATCAGCGCGGATTGTTCTCGACTGCGGCGTGGAGGGATTTGCTGGAGTTGCTGCAGGGAGTGTGAAGACAGCTACAAGCTACAAGCTACAAGCTACAAGCTACAAGCTACAAGCTACAAGCTACAAGAAGACAGAACTCACATTAATATAAGGTTCCCGGTTACTTTCGCCATTCAATTTTCCACTTGTGGCTTGTAGCTTGTTGCTTGTAGCTTGGTCACATGCGCATCGCCCTGTGTTACATCGCCATCATTCTCATCTGGTCCACTACGCCGCTGGCGTTCAAGTGGAGCATTGCGTCGGGTTTCATTCCCGGGATTATCGGCCGCGTTCTGCTGGCCTCCGTCTGTGGCGCCCTGCTGCTGGCGATCCTGCGCCGGTCGCCGCCATGGAATGATGCCGCGCGCAGGCTGTACGTGGTTGGCGGTTTGAGCCTGTTCCTGACGTGGGCCACCATCGGCTGGGGCATGCAATTCATTCCCTCCGGCTGGGTATCCGTGATCTTCGGCCTGACACCCATCATGACCAGCATCATTTCAGCGTACTGGCACGGGGAAGGCCGGTTGACCATGGTACGGCTGGGTTCGTTGCTGCTGTCAGTGGCAGGTCTGGGAGTTATCTTCCAGCACTCCCTGAGCCTCGGCCCTGACGCCGCCTGGGGAATTGCGGCAAACGTACTGGGAACCTTCTTCTATGCAGTAACCATGGACTGGATGAAGCGCATCAACGCCGGCGTCAACGCCTTTGTGACGACCACGATCTCCCACGGTATGGCCCTGCTCATGTTTGCGGCGACCGGCTTGTTGACCGGCGCCGGATTGGAAGCGGAGGTCACTCCGCGCACGCTGGGCGCCATCGCCTATCTTGGCATCATCGGCTCCATCGGTGGTTACACGATGTTCTTCTACCTGCTCAAGCATCTGGACACAACGCGTATTGCCGTTATTTCCCTGATCACGCCCATCCTGTCGGTGCTGATCGGACACACGTTCAATGACGAGCCGTTGAATGCCGCCATCTGGACCGGCACGGGCATGGTGATGGCGGGTTTGCTTTGGTTTGAAATTGACAGCACGATGACACGCCGGGCCGTGGGAAAAGCGACCGCCCGGGTTGAGCGAAAATCGGGGGAATGATCATGAGTCAGTGGGCAATTGATTTCGGCATCCGCATGGGGCTGGCTGCGGTAATCCTGGTGGTCGGACTATGGCTGGCCGGCAGCCTGCGCGCCGGGCTGACACGGATGTTCGCGCGCCGCAGCCTGGACCCGATGCTGGGCTCGTTCCTGTCCAGTATCGCCCACATCCTGTTTGTTGCCGTCGTTGTCATCGCGGCACTCAGTCAGGCGGGGATCCAGACCAGTTCCCTGATCGCGGTCATCGGCGCGGCCGGCCTGGCCGTCGGCCTGGCCCTGCAAGGCTCGCTGTCCAACTTTGCCGCCGGCGTCATGATCATAATGTTCCGGCCGTTCAAGGTCGGCGACTTCATCGAAGCCGCAGGCGTGTCCGGCACGGTGGAGGGCATCCAGATATTTCACACCCTGCTTGTCACTGCCGACAACAAACTGGTGATCGTGCCGAACAACAGCATCACCAGCGGCAATATCGTCAATTTCTCCGCCAAGGGTATCCGGCGCGTGGACCTGGTGTTCGGGATCAGTTACCAGGACGACATTGCCACTGCGAAGGCGGTGTTGAGCGAGATCCTCACCACTGATGCGCGCATCCTGAAGGACCCGGCGCCGGTGATCGCCGTCTCTGCCCTGGCCGACAGCAGCGTGAGCCTGATCCTGCGCCCGTGGGTTAACGTGGACGATTACTGGCCTGTGTACTGGGACATCACCGAGGCGGTCAAACTACGTTTTGATCAGAAACAGATCACGATTCCCTACCCGCAGCGCGTGGTACGCACGCTGCCGGGAAAACCCTCAAATCACGAAACTTGATACTCGATGGTGTTTCGCATTGTCATTCCGAGGACGACTGCATGGATGCAGGAGGTAGA
>CAYMXG010000352.1:0-2977 GCA_964394115.1 uncultured Enterobacteriaceae bacterium
GGCGCCGCACCCCGATTCCGGCTGCGGGAGTAGCGCACGGCGATGATGACCGCCATCAGCAGCAGAACGAACGGTCCGAACCAGAGCAGCCAGGTGCTGTCGCGCACCGGCGGCCGGTAGAGCACGAAGTCACCGTAGCGCTGCACCATGAAGTCCAGGATCTCCCTGTCGCTCCTGCCCTGCACCAGCATGCCGTGCACTTCGTTGCGCAGGTCCTGCGCCAGGTCGGCGTGGGAATCCGCCAGTGACTGGTTCTGACACACCAGGCAGCGCAATTCCAGCAGCAGGGACTGGTAGCGTTGCTCCTGCGCGGGGTCATTGAATTTGAGTGGCGTATCGGCCGCGTGCGCCGGGGCCAAGGCCAGGACAATCAACAGCAGGGGAATGAACCGGCGCACGTGATCAGGGCCGGCCTTTGCCGACGGCAATCCCGAGCAGCGGCAGAATCGTCTCGTTGAGGGCTTTTTCAGTGAGCGCGCCGATATGCTTGTAGCGGATGATCCCGGCGGCATCCACAACAAAGGTCTCCGGCACACCGTAGACACCGTAATCAATGCCTGCCTTGCCGTCTTCGTCAGCGGCGCTGACAACATAGGGATTGCCCATTTCCTCCAGCCAGCGCAGGGCGTCCGCGCGCGCGTCCTTGTAGTTCAAACCGTAGATCGGGACGTTTTTCTGCGTCGCCAGTTGCAGCAGCAGTCCGTGTTCGTGCCGGCATTCCACGCACCACGAGGCCCAGACGTTCAGCAACACCGGTTGACCGAGCAACATGGCCTGGGTCAGGCGCTGATCGGGCGCGTGCAACTGCGGCAGGTCAAAGGCCGGGGCCGGCTTGCCGATGAAGGGGGAAGGGACGCGGCGCGGGTCCATGCGCAGGCCGATGGCAAATATTCCCACCAGGGCGACGAACAACAGCAGCGGTGTCAGGTAGCGATTCATTTGCCGAGTCGATAGCGTCGATCCGACGCCGCCAGCACTGCACCGAGCGTCATGCACAGGGCGCCGAGCCAGATCCAGCGCACGAAGGGTTTCACCTGCACGCGCACGCTCCAGTCGCCTTCACCCAGCGGTTCGCCCAGGGACACATAGACGTCGCGCGTGAAGCCGGCATCAATGCCGGCCTCGGTCATGGGCATGCCGCGCACCGCATACATGCGTTTCTCCGAGGCCAACTGCCACGGCGCGCCGCCCTCGTCGATGCGAAAATGGGCGCGCGTGGCGTCATAGTTGGGTCCGGCCACCTGGCTGACGCCCTCCAGCCGAACCCTATAATCGGCCAGACGCACCTCGTTTCCGACGCCCATGCGTTCGTGTGCGTCGGCGCTGAAGTTGCTGACCGCGGCCACGCCGATGATGGTGACGGCCAGCCCGACATGGGCGAGGGACATGCCGATGAAGGAGCGCGGTAACGCGCTGCGCAACGCAGCGCCGCTGAGGAGTTCCGGCAGACGGGTGCGAATGGCGGCGACGGTGCCGGCCACTATCCACAGCGCCAGCAACATGGCCAGCGCCATTTTCAATCCACGTGCCTCGCCCAGCGTCAGCGCCGTCAGCACCGCCAGCACCACGCTGGCAATCAATCCTGGTCGCAGGCGCAACCACAGCCGCGGCCAGTCGTCACTGCGCCAGCGGGACATCATCCCGATTCCCAGGGCCGCAAACACCGGCACCATCAGCGGCACGAACACCGCATTGAAATAGGGTGCACCCACGGAGATCTTGCCGCCCAGGGCCTCGATCACCAGCGGGTACGCCGTGCCCAGCAGCACCGCGGCCGCGGCGACCATGAGCAGGACGCTGTTCAGCAGCAAAAATGTTTCCCGGGACAGTAATTGGTAACCGGCCTCGGAGCGGATGCCGGGGGCGCGAAAGGCATACAACGCCAGCGATCCGCCGATCATGATCCCGAGCAACGCCAGGATGAACACCCCGCGCGCCGGGTCAGTGGCAAAGGCATGCACCGACGTGACGACACCGGAGCGGACCAGGAACGTACCCAGCAGGCTGAGCGCAAATGCACAGATGGCAAGCAACACCGTCCAGTTCTTGAACACGCCGCGCTTTTCCGTGGCGGCGAGGGAATGGATCAGCGCCGTGCCCACAAGCCAGGGCATGAACGACGCGTTCTCCACCGGATCCCACATCCACCAGCCGCCCCACCCGAGTTCGTAATAGGCCCACCAGCTTCCGAGGGCGATGCCGAAGGTGAGGAAGGCCCATGCCACCGTGGTCCATGGCCGCGCCCAGCGCGCCCATGCCGGATCCAGCCGGCCCTCCAACAATGCCGCGACGGCGAAGGCGAAGGCGACCGAGAATCCCACGTAACCCGTATACAACATGGGCGGATGAATGATGAGTCCCGGGTCCTGCAGCAGGGGATTCAGATCCACGCCATCCAGCGGCGCCGGAAACTGGCGCAGAAACGGATTGGAGGTAAACAGCATGAACAGCAGGAAGCCGACGCTGATGATACCCATGACGCCGAGCACCCGCCCCAACAGCGCCAGCGGCAGGTTGCGCCCGAAATAACTGACCGCGGTGGTCCACAGCCCCAGGATCAGCACCCACAGCAGTAGTGAACCTTCATGTGCGCCCCACACTGCGGAGAGGCGATAGGGCAGCGGCAGTTTCGAGTTGGAGTTGGCAGCTACATAGGTCACGGAGAAATCATTGATAGCGAAACACATCGACAGCGCCACGAACGCGATGATCACCAGCGCGCATTGCACCCGTGCCACAGTCGCAGTTGCCGCAAGCCAGTCGGCCCGCTGCCGGGCCGCCCCCGCCAGTGGCAGAAAGCTCTGCACCAGGGCGAGGCACAGCGCCAGGATTAACGCAAAGTGACCGAGTTCCGGGGTCACGGGGTTTGTTTGAAGGCGCTGTGGGGAATGGGTTTGCCCGCCGCCGCCAGTGCCTTGGCCACCTCCGGCGGCATATAGTTTTCGTCGTGCTTGGCCAGGACTTCGCTGGCGATGAA
>CAYMXG010000353.1:0-2977 GCA_964394115.1 uncultured Enterobacteriaceae bacterium
GCAACCAGGTGGACAGGCTGATGTGCCAGCGCCGCCAGAACTCCACCGGGCTCCGGGCCGCATAGGGATGGCGGAAATTATCCGGAAACTCGAAACCAAAACAGAGCGCGAGACCGATGGCGCAGAGTGAATATCCGGCGAAGTCATAATAGATCTGGCCCGAGAATGCCAGCACCGCCGCCCAGGCATCCAGGGCGCCATGATTCGCGGGCGCCGCGTACACGGTATCCACCACCGGCGCGAAAACCGTGTCCGCCATGACCGTCTTGCAGAACAGACCCATGCAGGTCAGCGCCAATCCCCATCCGATTTGATCCGGCGTGGCGCGGCGGGGGAGCGCGAATTGCGGCAGCAGAAACTCCGCGCGCACGATGGGTCCCGCGACCAGGTGCGGGAAGAAACTGACGAACAGCGCGTAATCGAGCCACGGCGCGTCACCGCGGATCCTCCCCCGGTAGACATCAATGGTGTAGGACAGCGATGCGAAGGTGTAGAAGGAGATGCCGATGGGCAGAACGATGTTCCACGCGGGACGCTGGTACGACATGCCCAGTACACCCAGCGCCAGTTCAAAATTCTCCAGTAGAAACCCGCCGTATTTGAAAAAGCCGAGCAGTCCCAGGTTCGCAACCAGGCTCAGCAGCAACCAACGGCGGCGATGCAGCGGCAGTCCGCTGCGAAATATCCTGCGCGCCAGCCACCAGTCCAGCGTCGTGGAGAAAAACAGGATGAGCGCATAGGGCGGGTGCCAGGCGGCGTAAAAGAGATAACTGGCAACCAGCAGCAATTGCTTGCGCTGCGTCCAGCCCGGCAGCACGTGGTGCAGCGCAAATACAGCCAGGAAGAACACCAGGAAGGTCAGTGAATTGAACAGCATGGTGCCGGTATTGTACTGGCAGCCATGCTGAACGGCGCCGCGTTGCTGACTCAGTGCGAGTGAGGTTGTTCCGACTCCTCGTGGCCATGGGCGTGCCCTTCCTCCGTGCCATGATCATGCCGGTCCGGCTCCACGCCATGGGTGTCGGAGGATTCGTCATGCTCGTGGGCTGGCCCGCTGGCCGGCGGCTGGTCCGTTACCGATTGGTGGGCGGAATGATCGTGACCGGTGTCACCATGGGAATGCCCGCTTTCCGTTGCAATCATGGTTTGATATTGCGCGGGGGACAATTCCGGCAACCGGTGCAGGAAAGCAACGATCGCCCAGAGGCTTATATCGTCGTGCGTCGCACCCCAGGACGGCATGGCCGACATCTTGATGCCATGCTTGATGATCCAGAACTGGCGCGCTGCAATGCGATCAGCATCACCGTTGGCGACTGCAACCCGGGCCTCAGCCAGATTGCGTGGCTGGGGATACAGTCCGGCGCGGAGTTCGGTGTTTTCCATTCCCGGCGCGAGGTGGCAGCCACTGCACATGGGTGCGTAATGTATGGCACCTTCGGCAATCAATTCCGGATCCTTGAGGTCGGGCACCTCGATCCCCCCGGCATGTGCCGCAATGGACTGCTCGCGCAGCATCTCCAGCAACCTGCCACTGAATGGCCAATGGGGTGCATCTGCGCCGATGTTGTATTGACCGGAATAGATAAACCCCATGAGGGCCAGGAGACAGGCAACAACCACAACAGCAAACACTTTGACCAACTTCATGACGTACCCCCTACGTCTTGTGTGACGTGATTTGACAGATGGCCCGGTTTGTCATTCCGACGAGCATCAGCGAGGAGGAATCCGGAGATCCCTCGTTTCACTCGGGACGCCTGCGGCGGATTCCTCGCTTCGCTCGGAATGACAAAGGCGGAACGGACCGTTACCCCGCCTTGCGCACCGGTTTGCCGAAATCCCTGTCCGTACTGACGCGCCGCGTCACGGTACCCGCCGGATTACGGTACCAGCCCGGGTCACGAAAATCCCCCGGCGCGATATCGTCGCGCACCTTGACCACGGTGAACATGCCACCCATTTCCAGCGGACCGAACGGCCCCTCACCCGTCATCATCGCCAGCGTATTGGCCGGCCCGGGCAGGCCCGCGGCAACATGGTCGGCATGCCCGGACATGCCGGTTTGCCCCATGGACGCGTAGCCCGGCAGAAATCGGCGCAATTCCAGTTCCACACCGGATTGATCCACGCCCAGAGTATTGGGGATCCCGTGGCCCATGGCGTTCATGGTGTGGTGGGACATGTGGCAATGGAGCGCCCAATCACCGGGTACCGCGATGAACTCGATGTCCCGCATCTGCCCCACGGCGACGATCTCGGTCACCTCGCGCCGCCAGCGTGACTGCGGCCAGCGCCCGCCATCGGAACCGGTGACCTCGTATTCCACTCCATGCAAATGAATGGGATGGTTCCACATGGACAGATTGCCGATGCGGATGCGCACGCGCTCACCGGTGCGGGCCACCAGCGGCTCAATGGCGGGGAACACCTTGCTGTTGAAGGTCCATAGATCGAATTCCTGCATGATGGAAGGGTCGGGACGAAAAGTACCCGGATGCAACGCCCAGTTATGCAGCAGGAACGCGTAATCCCGGTCCACCGGCACCGCCTCCGGCTGTTTCGGATGGATGATGAACAACCCCATCATGCCCACGGCGATCTGCACCATTTCATCCGCATGGGGGTGATACATGTGCGTGCCGTGCTGCTGCAACGTGAATTCGTAGACATAGGTCTCACCGGGCTGAATGTGCGGCTGGCTCAAGCCGCCGACGCCATCCATGCCACTCGGCAATATGAATCCATGCCAATGCATGCTGGTGCGCTCAGGCAACCGGTTGGTGACAAAGATGCGCACCCGATCGCCTTCCACGGCCTCAAGCGTCGGACCCGGCGTGGTGCCGTTGTAGCCCCAGCATTTCGCGCGGCTGCCCGGCGCGAATTCGTGTTCCACCTCCTCCGCGACCAGGTGGAATTCCTTTACTCCGTCGCGCAGCCGGGGCGGAAGTGTCCAGCCGTTCAGCGTGCGTACCGG
>CAYMXG010000354.1:0-2937 GCA_964394115.1 uncultured Enterobacteriaceae bacterium
GTCCTGAACTCAAAATCGTCGTCATCGATCCGCGCCGCACGCCGACCGCGGATGACGCCGATCTGTTCCTGCCGCTTCGGCCCGGGACCGATACCATCCTCTTCAATGGCCTGCTGCATCACCTGCAGCGGGAGAGCGCGCTCGACTGGGAGTTCATGGAGCACCACACCGAGGGCTACGCTGCCGCGTTCGCAGCCGCACGCGCAAGCGCGGGATCCATCCCGGCCGTGGCCGCAGCCTGCGATCTCGATGCGGCCGGGGTGGCCGAGTTCTATCGCCGCTTCGCGCGCACCGGGCGCGTCGTCACTTGTTATTCGCAAGGCGTCAATCAGTCGTCGTCCGGCACGGACAAGGTCAACAGCATCATCAACTGCCATCTCGCCAGCGGGCGGATCGGCAAGCCCGGCATGGGGCCGTTCTCTCTCACCGGCCAGCCCAACGCCATGGGCGGGCGCGAGGTCGGTGGCATGGCCACCATGCTGGCGGCGCACATGGAGATCGAAAATCCCGAACACCGTGCGCGCGTCCAGCGTTACTGGAACTCGCCGCGTATCGCGGACCAGGCCGGACTCAAGGCCGTGGATCTGTTCCGCGCCGTGGGCAGCGGCGCGGTAAAAGCCGTCTGGATCATGGCCACCAATCCGGTGGTGAGTCTGCCCGACGCGGATACGGTCCGTACCGCCCTGCGGAACTGCGAACTCGTGGTGGTTTCCGATTGCGTCCGCGACACCGATACGACGGCAGTGGCCCACGTCCTCCTGCCCGCGGCCGCCTGGGGCGAAAAGGACGGCACCGTTACCAACTCCGAACGCCGCATCTCGCGCCAGCGGGCGTTCCTGCCCGCGCCGGGTGAAGCCCGCCCGGACTGGTGGATCGTGGCCGAGGTCGCGCGGCGCATGGGCTACGATCACGACGCCTTTGCCTACCGTTCCGCGGCCGGGATCTTCAGCGAGCACGCGGGGCTGACCGCGTTCGAAAATGGCGGCACGCGCGATCTGGACCTGGGCGGGCTGGCGACGTTGGATGAAACCGGTTACCAGACTTTGCGGCCGGTGCAATGGCCGGTTCCCGCCGGCGCTGCCCCGGCGGCGGCGGACGGTAGTCACGCTATGGCGCGCATGTTTTCCGACCGGCGCTATTTCCATCCACAGGGCAGGGCGCGGCTCATCCCCATCCAGCCGCAGCCGCCCGCCCATGCGCCTGATGCGGATCATCCGCTGGTGCTCAACACCGGCCGCGTGCGCGATCACTGGCACACGTTGACGCGCACCGGCAAGTCGGCGCGCCTGTCCGCGCATACGCCCGAGCCCCATGTGGACGTCCATCCCGACGACGCACGGGCGTACGCGTTGCAACACGGCCGGCTGGCGTACGTGGAGAGCGCCTGGGGCCGGGCGGTGGCGCGCGTGCGCGTGACGGATGTGCAACGCCGCGGCGAAGTATTTATGCCGATGCACTGGAACGATCAATACGCTGCCCAGGCGCGCACCGATGCGCTGGTGAATCCCGCCGTTGACCCTTATTCCGGCCAGCCCGAATTCAAACACACCCCGGTGCGCGTGTCGTCGTGGCCGGCTGCATGGGAGGCCGTGCTCCTCGGGAACGACGCAGTTCCGTCCGAGTCGGAGCATTGGGTGCGTGTATGCGGCAGCGCCGGCACGCGCCTGCATCTCGCCGGTACGCGCTGGCCGGAATCCGGCCCGGCGTCCTGGCTGCCGCCACCGGGTGCGGACACGGAGTGGATCGAATACCGGGATCGCGCCGCCGGGCGTTATCGCGCGGCGGTGCTGCGGGATGGCCGGTTGCTGGCGTGCGTCTACACTGAACCGGCCGGTGCCCCGCAGCCGTCGCTGACCTGGATTGAGAGTCTTATGGCGGAGGGCCAGGCCTTGAGTGCTGCCGAGCGGCTGGCGTTGCTGTCGGGGCGGCCGGTACGCGCCGGCATGGATGCAGGTCCGACGATCTGCGCCTGTTTCGGTGTCGGCCGTAATGCCATTGCCGCTGCGGCGCGAAACGGCTGCGGCACGGTCGAGGCCATCGGCCGGGCGTTGCAGGCGGGCACCGGCTGCGGTTCCTGTCAACCGGAGATCCGTAGCTTGATCGGGGCGGCGGCGGTGCGCTAACCCGGGCAATTTGAACCCGCGGGTGGCGCGCTGGCGGATCGCATTGCGGTGGCGCCAGCCAGGTGTCTACACTCTATCGCCATGGCCTCCCGCAATTTGTGCGCCAAGCCGTGATGCACGGCGCGGCGCGGATGATTCCCCGACTGTACCGGGATTTGTTTGCGGGTTTGCTGGTCCTGTGCGCCTACATAATCGCGGGCAAGTTCGGGCTGGCGCTGGCCTTTGTCCACCCGAGTGCGTCACCGGTATGGCCGCCCACCGGAATATCCATCGCGGCGCTGCTGTATCTCGGCTACCGTTTCTGGCCGGCGGTTTTCCTTGGCGCCCTGTTCGTGAACTGGTCCGCGGACCACTTCCTGGTTTCTCTTGCCATTGCCGCCGGAAACACCCTGGAAGGATTGAGCGCCGCGTGGCTGGTGAACCGGTTTGCCGGCGGACGGGATGCCTTCTTCCGCGCGCGGACCGTGTTCACCTATGCCGTGCTGGCGGGGCTCGTGAGTCCAGCCGTCAGCGCGTCCATCGGCGTCACCGCGCTTGCGCTCAACGGTTCCGCGGCATGGGCCGGGTATCCCGTGGTGTGGGTGACCTGGTGGCTGGGCGATGCCGGTGGTGCCCTGTTGGTGGCGCCGGTCCTGCTGTTGTGGCTGGAAAATCCACGCGTCGAATGGCTGCACGCCAGGTGGGCGGAGGCGGGACTGCTGCTCGCCGCCGTGGTCGCGGTCAGCCTGTTCGTGTTCGGGACGTTGGGACCCTTTGGCGCGGGACATACGCCCACCAGTTTCCTGAGCCTGCCGCTGCTGATGTGGGCGGCCTT
>CAYMXG010000355.1:0-2931 GCA_964394115.1 uncultured Enterobacteriaceae bacterium
CATGCCTTCGGCGGACTGGGACAGAATCTGTTCAACCCCGCGATGGCCGGATTCGTGTTTGTGCTGCTGTGCTTTCCCGCGCAGATGAACAAGTGGCCCGCCGTGCCCGCCGCGGGCATGGCTGCCCCCGGCCTCACGACCTCCCTGGGCATGGTCTTTGTGCCGACGGCGGAGGTCGTGGACGCCGTCAGCGGTGCGTCAGCACTGAATCACATGAAATCCCGGCTCGGCCAGATGGAGATGGTGTCCGAGATCCGCAGCGGCCCGGTGTATGGCAATTTCGCCGGCCGCGGCTGGGAATGGATCGCCCTGGCCTGGCTGGCGGGGGGCGTGGCACTACTGGTGCTCGGCGTGATCCGCTGGCATATCCCCGCAGCCTTCATCGCCGGTATGACCTGCGTCAGCGGCATCACCTGGCTGATGAATGCCGATGTTTATGCGGCGCCGTTGTTTCATCTGGCCACACCGGGCGCGATGTTTGGCGCATTTTTCATTGCCACCGATCCGGTCACCGCGGCCACGTCCGACCGCGGCCGGCTCGTTTACGGCGCTCTCATCGGGATACTGGCCGTACTGCTGCGCATCTGGGGCATTTATCCCGATGGCATCGCCTTCGCCGTACTCATCGGCAACGCGTGTGCACCCGTGATCGACCATTACACCCAGCCGCGTGTGCTCGGGGTGACACGGTGACGACGCCACATTTGACCCCCCGGCTCCGCGCACTGTTGCCCGTGCTTTTGGTGGCGGCGCTGGGTGCGCTGCTGATCAATGCCACGCAAAAAAATCTGGCTGATCGCGTTCAGGCCGGGAAAGTACGGCGCGATATGCGGCCGGTATTTGACGTGATGCCGCTACAGTATGACAACGACCTGCTGGCGGACCGGATTACACTCGACGATCTGCAGCAGGGTCAATCCGCAGACGTTTTTCGGGCACGCCGCGGAGGCCAGCCGGTGGGCGTGGTGGTGATGCCGGTGCTGGCCGGGGGCTATAACGGCAGCATCGAACTGGCCGTCGGAATCGCCTATGACGGCACCCTGACCGGTGTTCACATTGTGCATCACCACGAGACACCGGGGCTGGGTGACCAGGTGCACCAGCAAAAATCCGCCTGGCTGAAACAGTTTCCGGGCCAATCATTGTCAGGCACGCCTGCGGAGGACTGGGCCGTGGCCGCGGACGGGGGGCGATTCGATGGCATCAGTGGCGCCACCATTTCGCCCCGTGGTGTAATCCGCGCCATTCATGCAGTCCTGGCCCGCTACGGCACGGACACACAAGACTTTTACCGCTGAGGACGCAGGCCCATGAGCCTTTCACAGGCGCAGAAGCGCCATCTGCGCGGACTTTCCCATGCGCGCAAGCCCGTGGTCTGGATTGGCCAGCATGGCGTCACCGCGGGTGTGCGGCGGGAACTGGAAACGGCGCTCGCAGCCCATGAACTTATCAAGGTAAGCGTGCGGGTGGGCGACCGGGAAAAGCGCGACGCGTTGATTGGGGAACTGGCCGTGGCATTAAATGCGGAACTCGTGCAACGCATCGGCAACGTGGTGACGTTGTATCGCGCCCATGCAGACGAACCACGCCTGGCGCTGCCGCACCGGTGATTTTACCGACCGCTCCACGCGGGCCTCAAGGCCGCGCTGACCCTGCTCCGACACGGGCATTTGAGCCGCGGGCGCGGGTGCGCGAGTTTACCCGTGCCGGCGGTCTGAACCTTGTATAAAATCCGGTTTCCCATGTCCAGATACCGCCAACTTTGCCTGCTGCTGCTTTGCCTCTGGGCCATGGCCGCATCCGCCGCCGATGACGAAAAGGCCGGGCGCGACTGGCCATTTTGCCCGGCACCACCCGAGATCCCGGCGCGGCCCAGCGTGGAAGAGGAACTGGAGGCCGGCGACATCCATGTGCTGGCCGACAAGGTCGATCTCACCGACCGGGGGATTTCACACCTGGTCGGCAACGTCCAGATTACGCGCGACCAGCAGCAGGTGACCGCGGAACTGGTTGATTATGACAAGGCGGCGGACAGCGCCGACCTGACCGGGGACGTCAACTACTGGGACAATGCCGTATATCTTCATGGCGAGTCAGGACACCTTGAATTCGAGGATGGCACCGGGTCCATCAAGAACTCCAACTACCAATTGATCGGGGACCGCGGACACGGCACGGCGGATGAGTTATTCATGGACGTGGGCACCCGTACCCGGGGCCAGCGCATGACCTACACCACCTGCGATCCGGAGGTAGACGGCGTGGATTTGCGCAGCAACGCCTGGAGCATTTCCGCCTCCAGCATCGACCTGGATCATGAGTCCGAACGCGGCTCGGCGCGCAATGTAGTGCTGCGCATCAAGGACATCCCGGTGGTATACCTGCCCTACCTGAGCTTTCCGCTCAGCGACAAACGCAAGAGCGGGTTCCTGGCGCCCGGGCTGGGCAGCACCAGTAATCATGGGTTCGAAATTCTGACCCCCTATTACTGGAACATCGCGCCGGAAATGGATGCCACTTTAACTCCGCGCTGGCTCACTGACAGCGGTGTCATGGGCATGGGCGAATTCCGCTACCTGCTGGGCGAGGGCGGCGGGAAATTGAATGCGGAATACCTGCCCAATGATGACAAGTACAACGACGAAGATCGCAACCTGGTCGGGTTCACCCACGCCCAGAGCTTCGGCAAGACAGCGCGCCTGTTCCTGACCTACAACCGCGTCTCGGACGAACAGTACCTGGAGGATTTCGGCAGCCAGTTGCGCACCACGGCGACGCGTTACCTGGAGCGCAGGGCCGACTTCGTCGTCCGGGGTGGATGGTGGAATGCCTTTGCGCGCGTGCAGGACTTCCAGATCACGGATGACAGCGTGGATCCGTCGTCCGAGCCTTACCAGAAACTGCCGCAAGTCGCGTTTACCCTGGCCCCGC
>CAYMXG010000356.1:0-2927 GCA_964394115.1 uncultured Enterobacteriaceae bacterium
AGGTTAAAAGTTAAGGAAACGCTGATTTATTTCGTAATTGTCGTTCCCGCGAAAGCGGGAACCCAGCAAAATCAAGACACTGGATTCCCGCTTTCGCGGGAATGACGAATTAGTCAGAGGTCCCCTAAAAGCGAAAAGTTGAAAGTGAATTAAGAAGATTGCGCGAGGCAGTTTTTCACTTTTAACTTCCTGCTTTTAACTCCAACATCCCCGTCTCCAGCACCTGCCGGAACGCTGCCTGAATCCCCTGCAACACTCCCTCCTGTGCGCCAACACGCCGCATCTCCGCCAGTATCCCGGCAACCGTGGTTTTTCCGTCCACATGGGCAAACAGCGGCGCGAAACCGTCGCTGAGTTCCAGCGTGGCATGCTCGATGTTCACGTCGCAGGCGGATCGATGGGTAATGCGGGCCTGCGCCAACAGCAGCCGCGGCGTCTCCTGTGCCAAAGCCGCCGTGCGCACTGACGCGGGCAATGGTGTGCCGCTGAGATGCGCCCACAGATCCGTTTCTGCGCACGGGCACAACGCACTCTTCAGTTGCGGCCAGGATCGCGGGAGCACCGCTGCGCTGACATACGCCGCCAACTGCACCGGTTGATCCAGCCAGCGTGCGGCCAATGCCGGCGGCCCCGGTGGCACGACGCCAGTTGCTGCTGTTTGCCGCAAGGCACTCGCAGTCATGGCCATGCCCAGTTCGGCCTCGACGATGGCAATGACCGCGGCCTGCTCCTGCGCGGAGTTGCACAGTCCAGCGGCCAGTAACTCCCGCAGTCGCGCGCCGAATGCCGGCGCCCGTTCATCCGGCGGTGTATGCATGGTGCGGGTATCAATGAGCCGGCGCAGCAGATCGAGGCCGCCAGGCAGGGACGACACCAGGCTGAAGCTAATCGGGTACGCCCGGCACAGGTGTGACAGCAGGAAATCAGCGCGCATATACGCGTCCAGTTCCAGCGCGTCCGCCCTGATGGCGGAGAAATCAGCGCGTTCCTCCTCGCTCAGCGCGTAATCAGCCAATGCCGCGCTGGATGATTTGCGGAAGCGCTCACGCAGCGGGTGATCGAACAGCAAATCAAACAGCGCGCGTTCCTGCTCGGCGAAGCTCATTGAACTGATTGCGCGCGGGCAACCAGCGCCGTATTGGCGCTGCACCGGCGCACGACGTCGCGCACGCGTCGCAGCGTGGACAGCACGGCTTCCTCGGCGACGCCCTCGCATTCAAAACACACGGCCTTGACGTTGGGGAGTTCCGGCAAAATGTCATCCAGCATGTCCCAGGTCTGTGCCTGGATATCGCGTTCGTGGGAGTCCACGTAGATGGTCCCGCCATGCCCCGGCTCAAGCCGGCCGCCGGCAATGTGCACTTCGATGACACGTTCCCGCGGCAGATCCGCCAGCGCCTCGCGCACGCGGTGCCCGCTGGCCATCTCATAGGACACCAGGTGGCCCATATCCAGCAGGATGGCGCAGTCCGCCTGCCGCGCGACCTCACCAAAGAATGTGAACAGCGGCATCCTGCCGACGGCGAAGGTCATCGGCGGCGGTTCAATGGCCACCACGGCCGGCACGATCGCCTGGACCTCACGCACACGTTCGACGGCACGTTGCAGTGATTCATGGTTCAGGATGACCGGTATGAAATAGCCCAGCTGCGTGGAGTACCCGGGTCCTTCCTGCCAGAAACAATAGGCGCAGTCCTGGGCAAACCACGGCGAACAGACGCTGGCAATATGCCGGGCCGTGGCGTCCAGCCAGTGGCGCGCGTTTGGGAAGGAGCCGCAGAAATTGATGTAGGAGGGATGAAACAATACCGGTACGCCTGCGGCGCGAACCCGATTCACTTCGGCGCTGACTTCATCCACGTCCGCGCGTCCGGCGTACTCCACGAAACTCGGCCCACCCGCGGCCTTTACCAGCGCCACCGGGTCGGGCTTGGACGACAGGCTCAGGCTGGCGCCCACACCCAATGTCGGCAGCGCAAGGATGCGCGCGTTCACGTTGTCGCCCACGGGTTGGAGAAATTCATGATCGGATTCCGGAATAAGGAAGTATAAGGATAGTGATGTTCACAATCACCCATTGCCCGGCGCTAAGATAGTATTCTTTATCGATCCGGGGATGATGCCGGGAAACAATCGGCCGGGGGGGTGACATGGGGATTCCGGGAACGGGCAGGCGAAAACGCCTGGCGGTAATTGCTTTTGGATTGGCGCTCTTGATCGCGTCTGCCCTGATCTGGTTGTTGCGTGATTCCCCCTACCTGGCAATGGCCATGTCGCATTTGTGGCCGGACCGGACCAGCGATGCTGCCGCCGCGCGGCAAGTCAAGGACAACCCGGCTGGCGCGGAACTCGGGGCGGCAAAGTTTTCGTCCGCGGGCCAGTTATTGCGTCCGGCGGATTTGGATCGGTGGGTGTTCATGGGGGCGTCCGTTGGGCTGGGATACAGCCAGGCACAATTCGATCCGAAACAGCCGGGCATGTTTCAAGTGGTGTCCATGGAGCCCACGGCGTATGCGCACTTTCAGACGCACGGCGAATACGCCGACGGCACCATGTTCCTGTTGTCCTTTTATGCAACGAAAAGCAACGAAACCAGCGCGGAGTCCGGATTGAGTCAAGGCGACCTCGAATCATTCGAGATTCACCTCATTGATAAAGGGTTGTTCGAGGATGGCCGGGCGTTCTATCCGTTTGGCAAAGATGACGCGCAGGTTTCTGCATTGCCTCCGAACAATGCCTGTGTGCAATGTCACATTCAGCGCGGCGTATTTGACGGTACGTTTGTGCAGTTTTATCCCATCATGCGGGAGCAGATCCCCGAGCCCCTGCGCAGGGATAGCAAGGTCAGCCCCTGAGCTCCACCCGATCGCGAAAGTGCTCCAGCGCGAGCGGGTTCGCCAGCGCCTCCGCATTGCCGACCGGCCGTC
>CAYMXG010000357.1:0-2922 GCA_964394115.1 uncultured Enterobacteriaceae bacterium
TTAATGGGCTGAAGCCTGGAATGCCTCCAGGTAAGGTCTAACTTGCTGATGAAACATGGCTTTATCGCCAGCCGTCCCGCCCTGCAAGGGGCGCACGAGGCTACTTGCACCACATTAGTGCAATAATTGCCCCATGATCGCGACGCCCGCAGCCCATGCCACCCACCTGTTGGAAAACATTAATACTGCAGTGCTCGTGTTCGGGCCGGACCTCCATCTGCGCGCCATCAATGCCTCGGGTGAGCACCTTCTATCCGCCAGCGGGCGCAAGATTGTCGGGCTGCCGCTATCCGAAATCCTGCTGGATCATTCAGCGCTCACGGATATTTTGCAGCGGGCGCTCAACAATCGCCGGCGCTACACGGAGTGGGGCATGGAAGTACGCCTGAATTTCGAGCGCACGGCGCTGCTGGATGTGATGGTAACCCCGTCGAATGCCGTTGATGGCGAATCCGAACTAATCGTGGAACTGGTGGATGTGGAATCGTTCACCCGCGCCCGGCGCGAAGAACAACTGGTTTTCCTGCACGAGGCGGCGCGCAAATCCCTGCGCGGCGTGGCCCATGAGATCAAGAATCCCCTGGGTGGACTGCGCGGCGCGGCGCAATTGCTGGAGCGGGAACTGGATGGCAGCAGCCTGCGCGAATACACGCAAATCATCATCAGCGAGGCGGATCGGCTGCGTAACCTGGTGGACCGCATGCTGGTGCCGAGGGGCAAGAGCCAGGCGGTGGACCTCAATATCCATGAAGTGCTCGAGTATGTCCTCAGCGTGCTCGGCACGAATCCGGAGGTGGAACTGGAGCGGGACTACGACCCGAGCCTGCCGGGACTGACAGGGGATCGCGACCAGCTCATCCAGGCGTTCCTGAATATCGTGCGCAATGCGGCCGAAGCCGCCGGGACGGGTGGCCGGGTATTGCTGCGCACACGGGTCAAGCGGCACTGTTCGATTCGTCAACAGCAGCACAAGCTGGCCCTGCAGGTGGAGGTCGTCGACAACGGCCCCGGTGTCCCGGCGGAGATCGAGGGTGAGATGTTCTTTCCCATGATCACCGGCCGTGCCGACGGTGTCGGCCTGGGTCTGTCCATCGCCCAGGCGCTGTTCCAGGCCCACCGCGGCGTTATTGAATATGAGCGCGACGACGGCCTGACCGTGTTTCGCGTGCTGCTGCCGCTGGACTGATGTCATGAGCGCGAGCGGGAAAGTCTGGATTGTCGATGATGATCGCTCCATCCGGTGGGTGCTGGAAAAGGCGCTCAGCCGCGAAGGCCATGTGGTTGAATGTTTCGATGCCGCCGCGCGCCTGCTGCAGGCGCTGTCGCGAGGCGCACCGGACCTCATCATTACCGACGTGCGCATGCCCGGCATTGACGGCATTGAACTGCTCGAACAGATAAAGCGCCGCGCGCCGAGCGTTCCGGTGATCGTGATGACCGCGTACCCGGATCTGGATCGGACGGTGTCGGCATTCCAGAGCGGCGCCTTTGAGTATTTGTCCAAGCCGTTTGATGTGGACGAACTGGTGGGGCTGGTGCGCCGGGCGCTGCGCGCCACGGAGGCCAGCACGGTTGCGCCGGTGGCCGCGAATGTTGCCACCCAGGCCGGCATCGTCGGTTCGGCGCCGGCCATGCAGGAGGTATTCCGCGCCATCGGCCGCCTGTCCCGCTCGCATCTCACCGTATTGATCACGGGCGAGTCCGGCACCGGCAAGGAACTGGTGGCCCTGGCCCTGCATCGCCACAGCCCGCGGGCCAGCGGGCGCTTTATCGCGCTGAACACTGCGGCCATTCCCCGTGAATTGCTGGAGTCCGAATTGTTCGGGCACGAGAAGGGCGCCTTCACCGGCGCCAGCGCGCAGCGTATCGGGCGCTTTGAGCAGGCCGATGGGGGCACGCTGTTCCTGGATGAAATCGGCGACATGCCGGCGGAACTGCAGACACGCCTGTTGCGCGTGCTGGCGGAAGGCGAATTCTATCGCGTCGGCGGCCACACGCCGGTGCGCGTCGATGTGCGCGTGATAGCGGCCACCCATCAGGACCTGGAGCAGCGGGTGCGCGACGGCGTATTCCGGGAGGATCTGTTCCATCGTCTGAATGTGATCCGCGTGCATGTGCCGCCGCTGCGCGAGCGCCGCACCGACGTCCCGTTCCTGACCCAGCATTTCCTGCAACTGGCTGCCACCGAGTTGGATGTACCGCCGAAACAGGCCCTGCCGGAGACACAGGTTTTTCTGAACTCGTTGCCGTGGCCCGGCAACGTGCGGCAACTGGAGAATTTCTGCCGCTGGATCACGGTCATGGCCGCCGGGCGCGATGTGCATATGGATGACCTGCCGCCGGAACTGCGCCAGGCGACGGGCACGGGCCCGGTGGAGGATTGGGAAGGTGTGTTGCGGCACTGGGTGGAAGCCAACCTGTTGCGCGGCGAGAAGCGGTTACTGGGGGAGGCGGTGCCGCGCTTTGAACGCATCATGATCGAGGAGGCGTTGAAGCAATCGGGCGGCCGGCGCCAGGACGCGGCACGGCTGTTGGGCTGGGGCCGCAACACGCTGACGCGCAAGATCAAATTATTGGGGCTGGACGTGTAATCCCACCTGTTTCCATAATGGCGCGCACCCGCCCCCGCCGTCGACACGGAGCCCCGCCATGATCAAACAACGACCTGTTACTTACGAACATAACGGCATCCTGCTCGAGGGCATGCTGGTGTATGACACTTCCTGGCAGACCGGCATGCCCGGCGTCATGGTGTGTCATGCCTGGGCCGGACGCGGGGAATTCGAGATCGGTGAGGCGCGTTCCATCGCGGAAGAAGGCTATGCCGCATTTGCCGTGGATCTCTACGGCAAGGGTGTGCTGGGCAGGAGCAAGGATGAAAACATGCGCCTGATGACGCCATTCATGCAGGACCGCGCCATG
>CAYMXG010000358.1:0-2918 GCA_964394115.1 uncultured Enterobacteriaceae bacterium
TACATCCGGTACAGGTCGCCGGCGAACAGGCCGCAGCGCCGATGCACGGTGGGCTCTTCGAGGATGCGGAACAGGTCGTGCACTTCGACGCGGCGCTGCAGCGCCGGCTGCTGCTGCTGCACCCGCGGCTGCCGGCGCGAAACCCGGCACCCCTGCTCCCGCGGCAGGTGGAGGCATGCCCCTGGGGCGGCTCACCGTGCTGAATGGCCCGATCGCCGGAAAGGAACTGGAACTTACCAAGGCACTCATCACGCTGGGCAAACCGGGCACGCAGGTGGCGGTCATTTCGCGCCGTCCGCAGGGCTATTTCCTGACCCACATCGAGAGTGACGGCGACGGCAAACGCTACCCCCTGGTCAATGGGGAACCCATTGGCGGGAAGGCCTACCAGTTGAAGGACAGCGACATGATCGAACTGGCAGGAATCAAGATGGAGTTTTCGCTGGCCTCACATTAGTACCCGACGGTAGGCTCAGACCCGCCAACTTTGCGGGTCACAAGCGCGAACCGGCATTCCAGGCGACGTTGATTCAACCATCCGCGCTGACCCGTTCCTCGACGGAGGCGTGTATCGGAAACACCCTGTCCAGTCGCGCCAGTTGCAGCACAGCCATGGCCGCACTGCTCACTCCCACGAGACCGAACCGCAGGTTCTTTTTCTTCGCCGTCTGGTAGCCTTCGACCAGGCTCGCCACCCCGGAACTGTCAATGTACGACACCCCGGAAAGATCAATCAGGAGATGCCGGCCTGCCTCGAGGCATTGAAGTATCTGTTTGCGGGCATCGGGCGAGCATGACAGGTCGACATCCCCCTTCAAGTCGAGAACTGTGTAGGTTCCTGCATTACGGGAGTTGTATTGCATAAGCGGTATTCATCCTGGTAATGGTTCGGTTCAGGACCGCGGAGGTATGCGGCGGCAGGAAAATCAATCAATGGCCTTGCGCATTTCCAGATAGTTTCCCCGCCTCTGTTCGAGGTGTCCCATCTCGCAATGGTCCATGATCTCCCTGATGAAGTGCACGCCCAGCCCGCCGGGACGCAATTCATCCAGATCCCGGGGCTGCACGCATTTCAGGTCGATTGGGTCGGCCTGATCCTCGAGCCGGAAGATCACCTGCTTCCCGTTGGTGCGAACCTCCAGCGAAACCTCGCCGGAACCGTCCCCGCGGTAGGCATGCTGAATCACATTCATGCACGCTTCATTCACTGCAATTACAAGCTTGTCAGCCAGGGTATCCGTACAGCCGAAACTCTGGGCAGCACGCTTCACCAATGCGCGCACCGGCCCCAGCCGCTCCGGCTCGGCGCGGAAATGCAATGCGAATATTTGCTGTGTTTTCATTGCATCCGGCCTGCGATCACCATTAGTTTCGATCACCATTAATGTTATGTCATCCCGCTGCGAAACCACAGGCTTGCGCAACTCCGCAACTATACCTTGCAGCCGGCGGGCGGCGGGACCGTATTCAGCCCCGCGCACCAGTTCGATGAATCCAGCCACGGCCAACGGGCAGTTGTTTTCATCCAGGCTTTCCGTAACCCCATCGGTAAAAAGATACAAGCTGGAATCATTCAGCTGCAGGGTCGTCACGGGAAATTGGCAGCCAGCCAGGACACCCAGCGGCGGCGCCGTCGCAGCTAGCTCCTCAAAACTCCCATCGCCGTGGTGCAACAGAGGTGGTTGGTGGCCGGCATTTGCAAGATCAATCCTGCCACTCACCGGGTCGAGAAAGCCCGCAACGATGGTGACAAACATGCCATGGGAAATACTCTCGCACAATTCGACATTTACGCGCGCCAGCAGGTCCCCGGGGTCGCTAATCTCCCTGGCCAGGTGATGGAGCAGGCTGCTGACCTTGGCCATCAGCAGCGCCGCGTTCATCCCCTTGCCGGAGACATCGGCCAGGCTAAAGTAGATGAGTCCATCGTCGCGCCGCAGAAAATCATAGAAATCCCCGGACACCTCGCGTGCGGGTACATTCATTCCCACCACCGGGAACCCGGCGTCCCCGGGGGCGGGCAGCAGGTCCATCTGGATCTCCCGGGCCAGCTCCAGTTCCTTCCGCATGCGTTCCTGTTCGACCAGCCGATCCGCCATCCGCGCGTTGTGGATCGCCAGCGCCGCCGATGACGCAAGTGCGCCGAGCAGGTGCCGATCCCGATCATCAAACAGACCGTCCCCGCCGCGCTTGTTGATCAGTTCAAGCGCGCCGATGCATTTCTGTCTGACGATGAGCGGCGTGCAAAGGATGGAACGTGTCACAAATCCAGTGTCGGCATCCACCTGCTTGGCAAAATCCGGATCCTTGCTGACATCGCGGACAATCTGGCAGCAGCGCGACGTGATTGTCTTGCCGATGATGCCCGTGTCTCCCGGCAGGCGCAGGCCGCTGATGTCCACCGGCCCGGCGCAGGCGCGGCAAACCAGTTCCGGATTGTCGGCGGCGGTGTCGGTATCCAGCAGGAAAATTGATGCGGCCTCTGCGTCCAGGTACTGCATGAATTTCTCGATGGCATTGCGCAGCGTGGCTTCGATTTCCAGGGATTCCGCGAACGACTGGGTGACGTCCGCGAGCAGTTCGAGCTGATCTTCCAGCGTGTACGCTTCACCCTTGGCGAGTAACGCATAGACGTTGGCGGTCGAACTCATGCATGCATCCCGTGTGGCAAGTTTGTGCCGGTTATCGAGGCCGATCGGCAGCCGGTCGCTGATTCTTCTCTTTCCATTCGCACTGCCTGTATACCTGGCACGCCGCGCAACGCGGACGGCGTGCAGTGCAGACATAGCGCCCATGCAGGATAAGCCAGTGGTGCGCATGGCGCCGGAATTCTTCCGGCACGATGCGCACGAGCTCATCCTCGACTTCGCGCACGGTGCGGCCCGGTGCCAGGCCGGTTCGATTGGCCACGCGAAAGA
>CAYMXG010000359.1:0-2895 GCA_964394115.1 uncultured Enterobacteriaceae bacterium
CCTGGTTTTCCCTGCCATGCACGCCCACCGTGCTGAGGAACACAAAGCGGCGCACACCGGCACGCACGGCCTGTTGCGCCAGTTGCGTCGTGGCCACGACGTTGGCGCGATGAAATGGTCCGGTACAGTGACGCAACAGGCCGCGCACATGAACGCGCGCGGCCAGGTGTAAGACAATGTCCACACCGCGCAAAAGATCCTTCGTTCGATCCCGATCCATCACCAGGTCATCCTGGCACCACTCCACCGCGGCGGCACGAGGCTGTGGCGCGTGCCGGTGCCAGGTGGCACGCAGCGCATAACCGGCGCGGTGCAGGGCCGGCAGGACTGCGGCACCCATGAATCCCGCGGCACCGGTGACCAGCACGCGTTCCATCCCCTGGTTCCCGGAAATCAGCCGGACCCGGTCGGGGCGCGCCCGAAATCGTCGTCGAGCCGTTCGATGTCGTCCTCGCCCAGGTAGGCGCCGGTCTGCACTTCTATGACTTCGAGTATTTCATTTTGCAAATTTGCCAGGCGATGAATGGTGCCCTGTGGAATATAGACGGATTCGTTTTCACCCAGTTGCAGTGTGTCATCGCCGCGTGTCACTGTCGCCTTGCCGCGCACCACGACCCAGTGTTCAGCGCGATGTTTGTGCCGCTGCAATGAGAGTTTCTTCCCAGGCTGCAGGGTCACCCGCTTGACCTGATAGTGATCGCCCCGATCCAGGGATTCGTAATGTCCCCAGGGCCGGTGCACCATCCGGTGCGAGACGGTCAATTCGCCGTATTCCGGCTTGAGCCGCTCGACCAGGGATGACAGTTGCTGTGCATGGCGCAGATCCGCCACCAGGACCGCATCGGCGGTTTCCACGATGGCCAGATTTTCGCAGCCCAATACGGCCACCAGCCGCCCCTGTGACAACACGAGGGAATTGCGCGTGCCGTCCACCACCGTGTCACCCAGGCACACGTTGCCGTCAACTCCGCGGGGCTCGCGTTCCCAGACCGCGTGCCACGACCCGATGTCCGACCAGCCGGACGCGAGCGGGACGACGACACAATTGAAGTCCGGCGTCGTGCTGGCCGGTTCCATTACGGCATAGTCAATGGAAATGCGCGGGCAACGGAGAAACTCGTCCGGCTGCACGCGAAAGAAAATATCGTCGGACTGGCCTGCGCTCACGGCCGCAAGCGCGTGCCGGTGAATATCGGGCTGAAAACGCTGCACGGCCCGAATCCAGGTACTGCGCCGCAGGACGAATACGCCGCTGTTCCACAGGTAGCCGCCCGAACGGACAAACTCCTCGGCCAGCGCGCGTTGCGGCTTCTCGACAAACTTCAATACCGGAGCCACGTCCGCCCTGGCGCTGGCGTCAAAACGGATGTAGCCATAACCGGTCTCGGGTCGCGTGGGCACAACGCCCAGGGTGACAATGCTTCCCGCCGCGGCGGCGGTAATTGCATGTTCCAGGCAACGGGCATACCGGGCGTCATCCTGCAACTCATGGTCTGCAGGCATCACCATCAGGATGGGATCCCCGTCTCCCGCGCGCGCCGCCGCCACAGTCAATGCCGGGGCAGTATTGCGTCCTTCCGGCTCAAGGACGATTTCCCCCGGATCGCAATGCATGACCTGCGCCTGTTCCCGCACCAGGAAGCGGTGCTGTTCATTACAGACCACGAGCGTTGGCCGGCGCCCGGCAATAGCGCTGGCTTCGATCCGCGCCAGTGTCTGCTGCAATGGTGAAGGCCTGCCGGCGAGGGACAGGAACTGCTTCGGATACAGATCCCGTGACAGCGGCCACAGGCGCGTGCCGCTGCCGCCCGCGATTATGATCGGGACAACAGGGTCCGGTGTCTGAAGTTCGGGACCGGTTTTCATGGCTGGCTCATGCGTTGGTACAGGTTCGTTATCTGCTCATTAATAATGGGTGCCGCAAGCTTCTGCACGGCATGTGTACGCGCCCGTTCCCCCATGGCCCGACGCTGATCCGGCCGGTTGATGAGCCGCTCAATGGCGGCTGCCAGCGCGGCAACATCACGCACCGGGACCAACAGACCGGTCTCCTCGTGCCGCACCACCATCCGGCAACCCGCAATATCCGTGGCGACCATCGGCCGCCCACTCGCCGCCGCCTCCAGCAAGGCCTTGGGCACACCTTCATGGTAACTGGGCAGACAGACAATGTGGGAACGGGAAAACAGCGCCGGCATGTCCCCTACCTGCCCCAGCCATTCCACCGGTGTCGTGCGGCGCCATTGCTCCAGGACCGCCGCGGAAACGGAGTGCGGGTTCTCCGGGTCGGATTCCCCCGCCGCCACGAAGCGGGCGACCATGCCCTTATGTCGCAGTGCGCGCACCGCGGCAACGAACTCCCCAATCCCCTTGTCATCGAGCAGACGGCCGACAAACAGAATGACTGGCTCCCCCTCGGGCTCCGGGGTCGGATGGAACCGGTCAGTGTCCACGCCGGTGCCGCACACCAACAGACTGCGATCGGGCGCCGCCAGGTGCAGTCGCTGCATCAATTCCTGGTCCTCGGGATTCTGGAACATTGCCCACGCCTGCGTGCGGCGCACAAGAAACCCAAGCAGCGGAATCATCACCCGGCGCAGCCATATCATTCGGTGCGTCTGCCCATGAAACAGGGTGCCGAGGCCGGTAAAGGCATTCAGTATCCGTGGCACACCCGTGATCCAGGCCGCCAGCGAGCCCATCAGGATCAATTTCACCGATACGTTGTGCAGTATCGTGGGCCGCAACCGGCGCAACATGCCGGCCAGACGCCAGAGCGTGCGCAGATCCGCGAGCGGATTCCCGCTACCGCGCAGCAGGTCCAGGTGCCATATCTGCACGCCCGGCCAGGCACCCGGCGTCGTGCCTGCAGGGACACGGGTGATTACCGTGACG
>CAYMXG010000360.1:0-176 GCA_964394115.1 uncultured Enterobacteriaceae bacterium
AGACGGTCATCTATGCCGCGTTGCTCAGCGCCGCGGCGTTGTTTGATCTGTACCGGAAGGAGTTGTGAACGTGTTGCAGGAGTTGCATAAGCGGCCAGTGCCCGGGCCATCCGTCGTACCGGCGAAAGCGACCCACAGGACGTGGGAAATGTCGCGAGACGCCTGCATGGATGCAG
>CAYMXG010000360.1:186-2895 GCA_964394115.1 uncultured Enterobacteriaceae bacterium
TAGAGCGAAGCAGGACGCCAGAGCCGAGGACAGGATGTCCGAAGCGACCGGTATCCAGGGGATATTTGCTGGATCCCGCCCCCGCTTTCGCGGGGGTGACGCACCGGGATGACGGTGCTGGTTTGAAATTCCTAATGCGCGCTCTGGTCAAATCGGCCTTCGAGTGCTCCTCAAGGGCGGAACGACCGGTATCGGCAGTGCCATGGGGCATTACGCTCGTACTGTTGCTGGCATTGGGTGCGCAGATCGGTTGGCATCTGCGCCTGCCCGCGCCCATTGCCACTGCCCGGGATCTGCCAGCGCCACCGCCGGTCTGGGTGTTGCGCGCGCTGTCCCTGGGCGAGGAGCCGGCATTTGCCAGGCTGCTGATGCTGTGGTTGCAGGCATTCGATCACCAGCCCGGGATCAGCATTCCCTTCCGCAATCTGGATTACGACCGCGTGGCCGGGTGGTTGGAGCAGATACTGGTACTGGACCCGCGCAGCCGCTACCCGTTGCTCTCTGCGGTGCGAATCTATGCCGAGGTCCCGGATCCGGGGCGGCGTCGCAAGATGATCGACCTGGTCGAGCGGCAGTTTCTGCTGGCGCCCGATGGCCGCTGGCAATGGCTCGCCCATGCCGTGTTCATCGCCAAGCACCGGCTCCGGGACCTCCCGCTGGCGCTGCGACTGGCGCGCGAATTGCGCGAATACACTCATGCGGAGAGCGTTCCCGGCTGGGCGCGGCAAATGGAATTATTCGTGTTGGAGGCCATGGGCGACCTGCATGGGGCCCAGGTGCTGCTCGGCGGCCTGATTGAAAGCGGGCAGGTCACGGATCCGGCGGAGATCCGGTTCCTCGAACAACGCCTGGCGGAAGACAGCGATTGATGTGTAGGGCCGGCTTCAGCCGGCCGCAACTGCCATGGCGCGCTGAAGCGCGCCCTACCGTTTTTCCGCGCATCCCGGCGGGATAAATCCCACCCTAAGTGCCCGCTTTTTCCGCCTCGTCGACTTTGTGCAGCAGGACCGGGTACACGGGGTCCTCCGGAAACCATTCGCGCAGTCGCTGCAAGCGGACACGCGCACCCTGCCAGTCGCGGGACAGGTAAAGGTCCACGGCGGCCTCATGTTCGCGCAGGGACTTGCGCCGGGTATCGGTCATTTCCTCTTCCCGGCACATGGGTTCAAAGATCAGCGTGCGATTGTGTTTGCCGCGCACCTGCACGATATCCAGCGTGCGAAAGACAATGTCCCTGCACTCGGAGCGCGTGGCGTCCGAGACCAGTGTGGGCACATGGTAGGTGCGGGTCAGGGCTTCGAGCCGCGCGGCCAGATTGACCGCATCACCGACCACCGTATAGGCGACGCGATAGCGTGAGCCCATGTTGCCCACACTCATCACGCCGGTATTGATGCCGATACCCATGTTCGGTGCGGGCCAGCCGCGCCGCAAGTAACCTTCCCGCAGCCGGGCGATGGTCTTTTGCATCTCGAATGCCGCCATGACAGATCGCTGTGCGTGATCTTCCTGCGGCACCGGGGCGCCCCAGAAGGCCATGATGCAGTCACCGATATATTTGTCGATGGTGGCGCCGTGCCGGAACAGCACCTCGGTCATCTCGTTGAAATACTCATTCAGGAGCTGCGTGAGTTGTTTCGGATTCAATTGTTCCGCGATGCCGGAAAATTCCTGCAGGTCGCAGAAGAACACCGTCAGCCGTTTCGACTCGCCCTCCAGGGAAAGTTGCCCGGGATTGGCCGCGATCTGGTCCACCAGTTGCGGGGGGATGTACTGGCCCAGCAGGGCCAGCACTTTCTGCCGCGAATGGGTCTCCTGAAAATAACCGAACAGCATGTTCATGACGAACACCATGCCCAGCGTCAGGATGCTGAACTCCATCGGCAGCAGGGCATTGCCGGCAGGGCGCGACAGGCCGAGATATAGCGGCACTACACAAACCGCGAGCGTAACCAGCGAGGCGCGAATGGGTGACAACAGCGGCAACAGCGCTGCCAGCACCAGGCCGCCAACGAGTAATACAAAGAACTCGAGCGTGCGCATCACGGCCGGCAGGGTAAATGCATGGGTGTGGGCATCGAACAACACGGAGCGAAACTGTATGCCTCCGCCGGAGTGCCAGTTGAATTGCACCAGTCCGGCGAGGTTGCACAGGAACAGCAGGAAGATGATCGTGACCAGTCCGGCCTGGATGGCGTGCTGGTGCAGCAGCGGCTTCATGCGCGGGAGTCTATCAATTAAAGGACTCCAGTTAATTTCCCGAATAAGGCTCCGGGTGGAAAAACCCGTGCTACCGGGATCTGTTGATATTTCGTCAGTTACGTTTGGGTACCGACATAATGTAACGAAGACAGTATCTGCTGAAATGCATTAAGTTTATAATAAACAATGACTTATTTAAGTGGCATGGTTTCTGCATTTACCTTCCCAAGATTCAACTTTAGCGAGGATATGGCAATGAAAAACAGGAATCAGTCCGGCTTCACGCTAGTGGAAATCGCGATTGTGCTGGTGGTTATCGGGTTGCTGCTGGGCGGCATCCTGAAGGGTCAGCAACTGATCAACAGCGCCCGCGTACGCAATCTGGCGGATCAGAACTCCGGTGTGCAGGCTGCCTACTACGGCTTCATTGATCGCTTCCGCAACCTGCCGGGTGACATGTTGCGTACCACGGCGTGTACGGCAGTGGGCCAGGCGATCGACGCCGGT
>CAYMXG010000361.1:0-2886 GCA_964394115.1 uncultured Enterobacteriaceae bacterium
ACGGCAACTGGCATTCCTGCCTGCCCATTTTCTCCCGCAACTTCCGCGCGCTGGCAGTGGACATGCTCGGGTTCGGACGCACCGACAAGCCGGACCTGGCGACTTTCGTCTATTCGCAGGACGCGCGCACGAAGCACCTGACCGCCTTCATCGAAGCGCTCGGCGCCGGTCCGGTGACAATGATTGGCAATTCCATGGGCGGCCTGACCAGCCTGTGCGTCGCCAGCCAGCGGCCCGACCTCGTGCACAAGCTCATCCTGATGGGATCGGCCGGGATCAAATTCGAGATTCCCCCTGCCCTGCTGCCATTGATGAACTACGACGGCACCAGGGAAGGCATGCGCAAGGTGATCGCCGCGCTGACTCACAGCAGCTACGTCATGGACGAGGCATTGCTTGATTACCGCGTCGAGATGGCGAACCGGCCGGATAACCTGAAGGCCCTGCAGGCGACCATGCAGTGGGTGAAACAGCAGCACGGACTTTACATAGACGACGAATTGATCCGGAAGAACCGCGTGCCGACACTGGTGGTCGGCGGCAAATCGGACCCCATCGTCACGCCCACGCAGATCTTCCGTTTCCTGGAGCTCATTGATAATTCCTGGGGCTACCTGATTCCCCATTGCGGCCACTGGGTAATGATGGAGCGGCCCGAGGAATTCTGCGCCGTGTGCACCCGCTTCATTCTTCAATGACCAGGAGAGTGCTGTGATGAAAGGCGCGCGAATCAACCAGATGATCCAGGACATGTGTGCCACGCCCGAGTCCATGGAAAAGCTGCGCTTGAACCTGGAGCACTATTTCTCCGCCTATGGCCTGAGCGAAGAGGACAAGGCGGCCCTGCTAAGCTGCAATCCCCTGACCATGGTCACGGAACGCAACGTCCACCCCATCCTGGCCTTCCATTACCTGTTCGCGGCGAAACCCGAAGTCATGCAAATGATGAGCATCAGCCATTACCCGAACCTGCTTAAGGATGACAAATAATGGGCAACATCGTCTGCGCCTACGCCACCTCCCACGTGCTGTTTGACCCCAGCCCGGCGCCGGAACGCGCCGCGCGTATCATTGCCGGCATGCAGGAACTGGGGCGCCGCGCCGCAGCCGCGCGCCCGGACGTGCTGCTGATGATCACCAACGAACACATGTTCAACATCAACATGCGCGTGCAACCACCGTTCAGCCTCGGCGTGTCGGATGAATACGAGGCCTACGGGGACATGGGCATCCCGAAACGGCGCTTCCCGGGACACAACGAGTTCGCGATGTCGCTGGCGCGCTTCACCGCCAATGCCGGGTTCGACCTCGCGCTCTGTGACGGCATCCGGCCCGATCACGGGGTGACGCTGCCGTTGTTGTTCATCAAGCCGTGGGGCAGCGTTCCCACCGTGCCGTTGTACGTGAACGCCAACATGACGCCACTACCGAGCCTCGCGCGCTGCCTCGCGTTGGCCCGGGCCATCCGCACCTTTATCGCGGAGGAACGACCCGCCAATGAGCGCGTTGCCATCGTCGGCTCGGGCGGGATATCGCACTGGCTGAACATCCCCGGCGCCGGCAACGTCGCCGAGAAATTCGACCAGGAATTTCTCCGGCGCATGGCGGCGGGCAAATATTCTGACTATACGAAGATGACCATGGACGACATCCTGGACCAGGCCGGGAACGGCGGACTGGAGATCGCGAACTGGTTGATGATGGCGGAAATGGTCCCCGGAACGCGCGGCGAGAAGATCTATTACGAGCCGATGCCGGCCTGGCAAACAGGCCTGGGTGGCGTGTCCATGCAGGTGAACAGCGCCTGATCCAGCTTCGTCATTCCGGTTTCGTCACCCCGGCGGAGGCCGGGGCGGAATCCAGCAAAAACAATTGGTTACTGGATGCCGTTTTTCAACGGCATGACGCCGAAGCCGACGCCATGACCTTGGTTGCCTGACCCATTAACCTCGTGCATATTGCCTGACATGAAAATCAACGCTGCAATACTGGGCTCCGGCAATATCGGCTCGGACCTGTTGATGAAGGCAAGGCGCAGTGCGCGCATCGCCCCGCTGTGGATGGTGGGGGTGGATCCGAAGTCGGACGGGTTGGCGAAGGCGAAAAAAGCCGGCGTGAAAACCACCGACCAGGGCATCGATGGACTGCTGCCCTTCATTGATAAGGACAACATCCAGATCATCTTCGACGCCACGTCGGCGTCGGTGCATCTGGAGAACGCGGCAAAATTGAAGGGCCGCAAGGCGGTCATCATCGACCTGACCCCCGCCGCGCTGGGGCCATATTGCATTCCGCCGGTGAATCTCGATCAGCTCGCCGACACGAAGGAACCCATCATCAACATGGTCAGTTGCGGCGGCCAGGCCACCGTGCCCATGGTCGCAGCGGTGTCGCGGGTGCAGCCGGTGGATTACGCTGAGATTGTTTCGACAGTGGCATCGCGATCCGCCGGCCCCGGCACACGCAAGAACATCGATGAATTCACCCGCACCACGGCGCGCGCGCTGGAGACCGTGGGCGGCGCCAAACGTGGCAAGGCCATCATCATTCTCAACCCGGCCGAGCCGCCGCTGGTCATGCGCGATACCGTGCATTGCCTCACCCACGACAAGCCGGATGAGAACGCCATCCGCCGCTCCATTGAGCAGATGGTGGTCACCGTTCAGAAATATGTACCGGGTTACCGCCTGGTCAACGATCCGGTATTTGATGGCAAGCGCGTGTCGGTGTTTCTCGAGGTAAAAGGGCTGGGCGATTACCTGCCCGAGTACGCCGGCAATCTCGACATCATGACCGCAGCGGCCCTGCATGCCGGAGAGATGCTCGCCGGACGCATCGCCGATGGCAAACTCTAAGGAAGGTCTGAATGAGTTCTTTTGTCGTCAT
>CAYMXG010000362.1:0-2875 GCA_964394115.1 uncultured Enterobacteriaceae bacterium
CGGTGTGGGTTTCCTCTATATAGAGCCCGCGAAGTAAGATATTTGTTCCATACCCGGCGGGGCCGCGTGACGAACGCGGTCCCGCCGTTTCGTTTTTGCCCCGCGCGATAAGCGCGAATCCCTGCTGAACCCGCTCTCGTGTCGTGACGATGGCAACTCCTTCTGCACACCCGCCGGACTGGCTTGGCGCAACCTTTGTGCTGCTGGGCGCGGCGCTGCTCGCGGCGAAGGGCGTGTATGCGAAGCTCATCTATGCCGAGGGCGTCGACTACATTTCGTTGATGGCGGTGCGCGGCGCGCTGGCGCTGCCGTTATTCGTGGCGTGGTGCATGTCGCGGTCCGGCCTGGCGCGGTTGTCCGGCGCTGGGCCGGGGGCGGTCCTCGCGGCGCTGTTCGCGGGCCTGGTATGTTTCTATGGCGGCGGCGTCATCGATTTTTATGCGCTGACGCTCATCGACGCCAACCTCGAGCGCGTCATCCTGTTCACCTATCCTGCGATGGTCGTCGTCGCGATCGCGGTCCGCCGCGGGAAGGTCCCGGAAGCAAACGTGCTGTTCGGGATGGGACTGTCGTTTCTAGGAAGCGTGCTCGTGATAGGCGGGGTCGGTTACCTGTTGTGGCGGGAGAATTACTTCGGGGCGGGGCTGGTGTTGATCTGCGCGGTCACCTACGCGGCCTATTTCTTCGCCAACGATTACGCCGGCAACCGCATCGGAACCCGCGCCTTCGTGTTCATCGTAATCGTATCGTCGACCATCGCAATCTGGCTGCAGTTTGGCGTCATGCACGACATTGCGGAAATCGAGATCACGCCCCGCGCCTGGTACCTGCTGTTGATGATGACGGTGACCACTACGGTGGCGCCGGTGGTCCTGATCGCGGACGGCGTGCGCCGCATCGGCGCCCAGCGCGGCGCGTTGCTCAGCACTGTGGGTCCGCCATCGACTATCCTGCTGGCGGCGGTCTTCCTGGGCGAATCCCTGTTCTGGTTCCAGCTTGTCGGGATGCTGGCGGTGCTGGCAGGGATATACGTTATCGAACGGCGCGGAATTGCCCCGGCTCCGGTCGGCGAATGATCGACATTGCCCCCGAAATCGACGCCAGTCTGAATCAGAACCCAGGCAGGGATTCAGGCTCCGGTGCGAGAGAACGTAGACATGCAGCGATGCACTTGCCCACTTTGAAAAAACGCTCCCGGTCCGGGCGACCGGCGCTGTTACAGCGCGGAAGCCCGGGATGAAGGAGTTCAGATCCGACATCAATGGCCTGCGCTGTCTCGCGGTGCTGGCAGTGTTGCTGTACCACCTCGGCACACCCGGTTTCCCGGGCGGTTACGTCGGGGTTGACGTGTTCTTCGTGATATCCGGATACCTGATGACGGAAATGATCCTGTCGAGAGTCAGGAATGACAGCTTCTCGTTGTTTGAGTTCTGGTTGTCGCGGGCCAGACGCATCATTCCCGCCCTCTATATCCTTCTCGTTGCGATACTTGCATTCGGCTGGTTCTGGCTGCCTTCCCACTACTACCAGCTGCTCGCCAGGTATGCCGTTGCTTCGGTACTGTTCGTGTCGAATATCCTCTTTAACGACGAAGCCGGCAATTATTTTGCGGAGCCATCACGCGACAACTGGTTGCTGCATACCTGGTCGCTGTCGGTCGAGTGGCAGTTTTATCTGCTTTACCCGCTGGTACTGCTGGCGGCTGCAAGGGCACTCGATAAATCGTCCCGGACAATCCCCACGGTCCTGGGCGTGTGGTTTTCGTTGTCACTGGCATGGTGTCTCTACCAAAGCCAGATATTCCAGTCCTACGCCTTCTATTCCCTGTCTGCACGAACCTGGGAATTCCTGGCCGGGGCATTTGTGTTTTTCCTGCCGCCGCGATTCAAACCCGGCAGGGCAGCAACCCCTGGCATCCAGGCAGCAGGCCTGCTGATCATCTTCCTGTCCGTAATCCTGTTTCAGGACAGCATGCCCTGGCCTGCCTATTACGCGATCATCCCGGTAACTGGCGCAGCGCTTGTGATTGCAGCGGACCATCGCCATGCACTTTGGTCCGGCAACCTGATTGTGGAAAGCATCGGGAAATGGTCGTATTCAATTTACCTCTGGCACTGGCCGATCATCGTCGGTCTTGGTTTGTTCGAAGTCCAGGCAAGCGGGCTGGTTCAGGTGCTCGTTCTGCTGTGTTCCATCCTGGTTGGCGGGCTTTCGTATCATTGGATTGAAAATCCGATCCGGGGAGGAAAATGGAAACCGGTTCAAGGCCTGTCCATTGCCGTCATCGCGATAGGCAGCATGGTGACCGCGGGCTTGATGATCATGCACAACAAGGTGTCGCCGGGCTGGGCGCCCTTCGTGGCGGCAATGGAGGATGAGGAAATAAAATCGCTGAGTATCGGGGAGTGCAGTTCGGGGCTCGTGGACGGCCTGTTGGAGTGCATGCTCGGAAACCGAAAGTACGTTGCTGCGGTCGTCTGGGGAGACAGCCATGCGCAGGCAGTCATTTCAGTTATTGCGAGAGCCGCCGTAGTGCACGGAAAAGGCGTGCTGTATTTCAGCATGACCGGCTGCCCACCCATTTCCACCGCAAGGATTTCGGGCCCGGACCGAAACAGGGACCGTGACTGCGTTTCGTTCAATGAAAACGTACTGAAGCGATTCCAGTACCGCAAGGATCTCCCCGTCATCATCGTCGGCAGATTTTCCGACTACCTGAACAACAATGAAGTTTACTTCGGTGACCACGCGGCGCCTTCTGCCGAAGAACTACGTGGTCCGTTCAAGAGGCACTTGGTCGGCTCCCTGTGTGCCCTGGCAACAGACAGAAAGGTGTTTGTAGTGAAGCCGATTCCTGAAATGGAAGTGAACGTCT
>CAYMXG010000363.1:0-2871 GCA_964394115.1 uncultured Enterobacteriaceae bacterium
CCGGCACCGTCCGGCGGCGCAGATTGTGCGGGATTTGATCCGTTTTTATATCGCCGAGCATGAAACGCCGAACGCGCTGACTGCAGAGACCATTCGCAAGGCACGGCTCGGTGAAGCGGTTTTTGAAGCAAAGAACGCATCTGAATTGTTCAAACAACTGGACATTTAGTGCGGTCAGCCCGGTACACGGGCCAGTTCAAGCGCGACGTAAAACTAGCGAACAAGCGCGGCAAAGATTTGAGCAAACTGCGGCATGTGATGGTTTTGTTGCTGGAAGGCTCGCCGCTGCCGCGCGAGTTGGGCGACCATCCGTTAAAAGGCGAATGGAAACCGAGCCATGATTGTCACATCGAAGCGGATTGGATCCTGATCTACAGTATTGATATTGACACGATCTGTTTTGAACGCACCGGGACCCATGCCGATCTTTTTGGTTAGGGAGACGCTGATTTACATCGTATTCGTCGTTCCCGCGAAAGCGGGAACCCAGCAATATCAAGACCAAGACAATGAATTCCCGCTTTCGCGGGAATGACGGGTTAATCAGAGTTTCCTTAGTACGAAATAAGTATTCTCCGGGACACCCACGAAATTTTCTATTAAAAGCTAAAGTGCAATTCACAAGTTGTGCCGGGTTCTTCCCGCGGCAGGTCACGCCAGCGCGGCGATCCATTTGTTTGCGCCCTGCAGGCGGTCGGCCATGTCCCTGGCCAGGTTTTCAAGGAACGTGATCTTCAGCAATGGATGCTGGTCGGAGATCCGGTTGAAATCCCCGGCGTTCAGGACCCGGCAACGGACTTCGGTCTCAGAGTGCACGGACGCGCTGCGTATCGTCTGTCCGAGCAGGACCATCTCGCCAAACGTCATGCCGGGCCCGAGGGATGCGATGCGCAGGTGCCCGCCATTGTGCAGTGGGACCAGGATGCTGACCCGGCCCGACTCGACAAAGAAAAAGCGGCCGTCAACTTTCTCGCCGGCCTCCAGGATCTGCTCTCCCGAACTGAACACCCGCGACTCGCTTGCGGTCTCGACCTGCCGAATCAGGGAATCGGGCGCCCCCTTGAACAACGGTGAATCGGCGAGCAACGCGACTGAGGCAGGCGCGCGCGTTGTTTCGCCGAACAAACGGTTCTCGCACCACTCCGCAGCCAGGTCGTTATCCTCGAAGGTGAGAATTCCGCGTTCCCCGTTGCGGGCAGTCAACCGCAACGGTTGGGTGACATCGCCGGAAACGTGGGCCCTTGCACGGTCCATATTGCGTGCTGTCCTCCTCATGGGCTCCAGTATTCCCACGCGGCCATGGATGCGGGAGAACACCGTGGCGATGCCATCGTCGCCGAAACCTTTGATGGCTTCGTTCAGCAACAGCGCCGCGCTATCGGAAATGCCCGACACCTGGTGCATTTCGAGAATAAAGCTGTGCGTGATGGGCGCCAGTTCCTGCATGCGGCGGATGACGTACTCGATGCCGTCCACGGCCAGGAACCCGTTCAGACACAGGTACTTGATCCGGTGCCCATGCACATCCAGGTATGCGCGCATCTCCGGAGACGGTACACGCCGTGACGGCGCCTCCGCACCCGTGTAAACCCGCCCCACGACACTGTTCGCATTGCCGGAGTTGGTGAGTACGTGCAGATTGAAATCCTGTGACATGCGCTTGCACACTTCGACGCCGCGGACACTGTTGCCTTTCTCGTCCAGCCGCGGCGCGAAGACGCCGATTCCGAAACTTCCCGGCAGCACCGCGATGATGCCGCCACTGACGCCGCTTTTTGCCGGGATGCCGACTTCGTACATCCAGCTGCCGGCGTAGTTGTACATTCCGCAGGTCAGCATGACGCTGAGGACGCGCTCGACGTGATCCGGCGTCAACACACGCTGGCCGGTGACTGGATTCACCCCATTATTGGCCAGCGTGGCAGCCATACAGGCCAGGTCGCGGCAGTTGACCAGGATCGAGCATTGCCGGAAATAGTTTTCCAGGACCGCCATCGGGTCGCCGTCAATGATGCCAGAGTTCTTCAACATCCAGGCAATCGCGCGATTGCGGTGGCCGGTTTCGCTCTCTGAACGGTAGACCTGTTCATCAACACTGGCGCCCCGGCCCATGAAGGCAGCCAGGGAATCTTCAATGCGGCGCCATTGGGACTCCGGCGCATCGCCGTTCACCAGGCTCGTGGAGGTAATTGCACCAGCATTGATCATTGGATTGAGCGGTGCACCAGTCTGGGGATCGAGGCTGATGGAATGGAATGCGTCACCGGTGGGTTCCACGCCCACCTTGCCGGCCACGCCATTCCCCATATCCGCGAGCGCGGTGGCATAGACAAACGGCTTGGAAATGGACTGGATCGTGAATTGCTGATCCGCATCACCGACGCAATATGCCGCCCCGTCCGTCGTCATGACACTGATGCCAAACCACTCCGGATTGGCCTTGGTGAGTTCCGGGATGTAACTCGCCACCTGCCCCGATTTCACCTCCGCGAGACGGCTATGTAAGTCCTGCAGGTAAGCCAGAATCGGAGATTGCATTCAATGTCCCCCATGATTTGACTGGTTGCGCAAATATGGGGAATCGAGCAAGTACTGTGCCAATACCGCTGGCCGACACAGCACGCCGTTTGACACCCGCCGGGGTGCTGCGCACACTCCCACCCTCCCGGCAATAATCCGATCGCAACCTACAAAACTAAAGGAGACAGGCATGGCGAACGAAACACGCAAGGAACTTCACGACAAAGGGCTGTCGGTCCGGCGGGCGGTGCTGGGCGACACATACGTGGATGCCGCCATCAAGAACATCAATGACTTCAACCGCCCGATGCAGGAACTGGTGAATGAATATTGCTGGGGCGCGGTGTGGGG
>CAYMXG010000364.1:0-2860 GCA_964394115.1 uncultured Enterobacteriaceae bacterium
CAGGTGCACATGGATTGGGGCGCCTTTGATTCCGCGGCCAAACTCGACACGTTGCTGGAACGTTTGTGCGGCCGCGCTGAACTGCAGGTGTTCGACGACGCAACCGTCTCCACCGCCGCGTGGATCCGTCTCGCCAGTCGTCGCCGCCGTGGCGGGGAACCGGCATGGCTGTTCCGTCAATGCGACGAGGCGGGGTTGGACGGGGCGCTGGTGGAGTCGGTATACAACGACGCGGAAGTGCCTCTGCGCTGGGAGCTTTCGCTGGCGGCGGCGCGCACGGGAAATCGCGCTAACGTGACACGCCCGGCGTTTCGCACCGCGATGCGCAAGCCACCGGCGAATCCGTCGTGGTGGATCAGGACCTGGACCGGCCCAGTGCGTCACTGTCCCGAGGCCGAGGGTCGTCGCATCATTGATATCGTGCAGGCGGCGCTGCTGGTGCGCAGCCGGGAGGTGTATTCCCACCAGCATGCCAATCCCGCCGATGTCTATCGTGTTGACCTGGGCGAGGGCACCGAGGTCGTTTTCCTTGGCGTGGTGCCGGACCGGCGCCTGAGCCTGGAGGCCAGTTACGGCTACATGTTGTTCGCCAATGGCGTGCCGCTGGGGTACGGAGGTGTCACGCCGCTGTTCGGGCAGGGCAATACCGGCGTCAACATCTTTGACGAGTTCCGGCGCGGTGAGTCTGCATTCCTTTATGCCGGCGTACTCGGCGCCGCACGCCATGTTTTTGGTTGCGAGCGCTTCGTGGTGAACCCCTACCAGTTTGGCGCGGGCAATCCGGAGGCGATCAAGAGCGGCGCGTTCTGGTTCTACTATCGACTCGGGTTCCGGCCGGTGGCTGAACGGATCCGTCGCCGCGCCGCCGCGGAATTCAAACGTATCTCGGCGCAGCGTGGACGGCGCACACCGCCGGCCTTGCTGCGAGACCTCGCGGGCTGCGACCTCGAACTGGTATTGCCGGGATCGGGCACCCGTGCGCGTTTCGAGGAACGCTGGCTCGCGGTGCTGGCCGCATCTGCCACCGGTATGCTGGCGGCACAGGGAACGGGTTCGCGTGTGACAGCCGGCACACGCGTTGCGCGGCAGGTGTCGAAGGCGCTGGGTATCCGATCCCGGGGCTGGTCGCGCGGAGAGCGGCAGGCGCTGCGGGACCTGGCGCCGGTGCTGGCCCAGATCCCGGACCTGGCGCGATGGCGGGCTGCGGAGCGGGGCAGGCTGGTGGAAATTATTCGCGCCAGGGGTGAAGACAGTGAACGTCGTTATGCACAACTGAGCGCCGGGCATGCACGGCTGCGTACCGCGCTGGCCCGTGCCGCGCGGCAGGCTGAACGCGCTACTTCCCGTTCTGCCGCAGGCGCGCCTTCAGATCGGCGAACGGTTTGAATGTAGCCAGTGATTGGCCGGTTGGTGCGGCGGCGCGGCCCGGCGGCGGCTCCAGCGGTTGCGCATGCCGGGCATGTTCGTCGTCGTGGCAGTAGATGCAGAGCAATTCCCAGTTGCTGCCATCCTCGGGATTGTTGTCGTGGTCATGGTCGCGGTGGTGCACGGTAAGTTCCTGCACATTCTGGCGCGTGAACTCGCGGCCACAACGCGCGCACACCCAGGGATACTGCTTCAACGCCCGCTCACGGTAGGACAGCGAACGCGCCTCGTTCTCGCGTCGCGCCCGGGCGACAATGTCCCCGGAGTCTTTTTTGGTGTCGGAAGTGGACATGCCTGCTGGTAACTTTAGTCCAGATTTTTCAAACGTGCCGGGTGGCAGAGGAACCTTCCCTTATAATCAACGGACTTTGGCGCCATTCCGATTGTCATGACCCTCCCAAAAAATCCCCGCGAAGACGGGGAATACATCAACTCCCTGGCACGGGGACTTGCAGTATTGCGCGCCTTCTCCAGGGATCGCCCGGAAATGACCCTGAGCGAAGTGGCCGCAACCGCTGAACTCAGCCCGGCAGTGGCACGGCGCTGCCTGCATACCCTCGAGCATCTGGGGTACGTGGGCCGGCGCGGGAAGTTGTTCCTGCTGCGGCCTGAAGTTATGACATTTGCTTCCGCCTATCTCGAATCCATGAACCTGGAGGAGGTCGTCCGCCCGCACCTGCAGGAGGTCCGGGATCGCACCGGCGACAGTTCGTCCCTGGCGGTGCTGTCCCATTACGACATTCTTTACCTGGTGCATGTGTCCACCAACCGGATGATCAGGCTCGCGGCAGGAGTGGGCACGCGTTTCCCCGCCTTTGCCACTTCCCTGGGGCGTGTGCTGCTGGCCGATCAGAACGAGACGGCGTTGAATGACTATTTCAGGAACGTGGAATTACGGGCATTCACCGACAAAACCCTGACCTCAGCGGGGAAACTCCGGCAGATCCTGAAGCAGGTGCGGAAGAAGGGTTATGCGTCCGTGCAGGATGAACTGGATTACGGCATTGTTTCCGTGGCGGTACCCATTATTAATGACAAGGGTGAGACACTGGCTGCCATCAACTGTTCCACGGCGACGACGCGGATTACCCAGGAAGAAATGATTCGTACCCGGTTGCCCGTATTGCTGGAAGGGGCTAACCGCATCAACATGGAACTGCGCCGCTACCCCATCCTTACCCATTCCGTGTCCCGGTAGCCGCGACCCGGAATTCCTGGCGCAGCATTTTTGGTGGGTTACGCTGCGCTAACCCACCCTACGACGGTTTACTCTTTCGTAGGGTGGGTTAGGCGCGCAGCGCCGTAACCCACCGTGGAACCCGGGCTCAGGCGCCGTCCGGTTGGTAAAACACGGAGTGTTCCATGGTTTGCCACATGGTTTCTCCAATGGGCTGTTCCATCTCTTCGTGCAAGTGCCCGACCAGCCCCGCGCACC
>CAYMXG010000365.1:0-2840 GCA_964394115.1 uncultured Enterobacteriaceae bacterium
TGCAGGGGATCCTGGAGGTTCACGTATAACGACAGCGTGCCGAAGTCCTGCCGGCCGAAGCGGATGGGTTCCTCGAACTTCAGTATCCCGTCGCCAAACTTGATCGGGTGTTGCTGCCACTCGGTAAAGAATCCGGCCCTGGCATCGGTGACATGCACAAACGTCACCTGCGGCCAGGTGGACACATATTGCTTGATGGTCGCGTCCGCGGTGGCGAGGTCCCCGGTTACCAGTGACTCACTCAGCAGTCCTGCCAGCAACCCCGCGGAGCGTTGCACGCCGGCACGCATCGCGCCCAGCAGAAATTCTTCGTCCAGTTTGCGCGTCGCCTCGCCGGCAAACCAGACGCTGAGCAGTATTCCGGCCAGGATCACGGCGGTGGCGCGCAACCAGAGCGGCAGCAACCCTATGCGTTTACTGAATGACATCACCGGTTGGCTCAGGCGGCGTCGTCGCCATCCACCGGACGATACGGATCGCGCAAAAACTCCGCAAAGCCGCGGCACACATCGGTGACGGTGTAAACGCCGGCCAGTTTTCCATTGCGTGTCACCAGTGCGGAGCCGATATGACGGTCCGCCATGTTTTGCAGCACCACGTCGAGCCGTTCATTCAGATCCACGATATAGGGATGATCCATGTAAACATCACGCACGCTGGTCTCGCTCGCCTTCGGATATTCCAGCTCCGGACCGAGGTACAGCTTGATGTCGCGATCCGTCACCACGCCCACCAGGACATGATTTTCCGTCACCGGCAGGTGACGGATGTGGTGCCTGCGCATGAAGGCCTGCGCATCCGCGATCGGAGCATCAATGTCCACCGCATGGGGAAAGGGGGTCATGACGGACTTTATGACAGGCATGCGCTTCATGATGTTGGTGACCTCCCGGGAGTTCCCATGTTATCAGCTTGAGGCCCGGGACGGCTTCTGCGGGCGGCGGTGAATGCCAATGACGCTGCCGGCCTGCTCCGGTTTTGGCAGGTGTTCATGCACCCGGCCGAGAGCGGCCACGCGCCGCCGTATGGCTGGCGGCATTTGCGTGACGCGACGCACTTCCATGTCCACGTACAGGCTCAGTAATTCATTGGTGGCCGCCAGAAAACCTTCCTTGCCGTGATGCATGCGATGAAAATAATGAATGCGCCGGGCGTCGTGGTCCAGCAACTGCGTCGTGATGCGCACCGGATCGCCGAGGCGCAACTCGCGCAGGTAGGTGACATGGATCTCGGCGGAAAATGTGGAGGCGTTGCGCCGGGCGCGAAACGCCGGTGTCAGACCCAGGTGCTCAAGCAACGTGTCGGTGGCGAAATCAAACAACAGCACGTAGTAGGAAAGATTCATGTGCCCGTTGTAATCGATCCACCCGGGCAACACCGTGCCGGTGTGGGTCTCCAGCGGGCGCGCCGGCGCTGTTGCAGGCCGTCGTTTCAGCGCGGTTTCCCCGGCCCGGGCGGTCACGGGTTTTGTTTTGGGTCGGGACATGGCCACATTCCGGCACGGTGCGGGCGAGGATAGCATGCAGGTTCACGGTTCCCGGCCACTGGCGCATGCGGGCCGGTAACGCCTATAATGGGAATAATTCTCATTTGCTCCTTACCTTATTCCTTATCAAGGATCCACCCACCCCGGCTCTGCCGTGTCCAGCGTACCCTTTTGATTGATAAATGAAAAAATATCAAATCACCATTCTGTTATTCACTCTGGCCGCCCTGGCCCTCCCGGTTCGGGCCGACGTCCAGGGCCTGCTGCAGATGGTGGACTACATGGGCGTGGATTATCCGGCCGCCGTCGCCCATGGCGAAGTCATCCACGCCGGCGAGTACGCAGAGATGCAGGAATTTGCCGGCCGCATTATTACTGCGAGTGCGGCGCTTCCAGCCGGCGCGGCACGGGAAAGGTCCATGACGCTGGCGCAGGAACTGGTCAATGCCGTGGAAGCCAGGGCCGATGCCGCACGCATCGCGGAATTGACGCGCAATTTGCGGCAGACACTGATGTCCGGTTTCGACGTCACGCTGACGCCAACACACCGCCCCGACCTGGCCGACGCCGCCACACTCTACGCGGAACAATGTGCCGGATGCCACGGCGCCTCGGGTAACGGGGATGGCCCGGCGGGCGCGGGTCTCGATCCTGCACCCATCGCCTTCACGGACGTGGAGCGCGCGCGCCAGCGCAGCCTGTTCGGCCTTTACAACACCATCACCCTCGGTGTGCCGGGCACGAGTATGGCGCCCTTCGACGTGCTCTCTCCTTCTGAGCGCTGGTCACTGGCCTTTTACGTTGGCGGGTTGGCGAACAGGCCGGTGGATGATGCGGCGGCCATGACCGCCTGGAAGCGTCAAGCCCTGTCGCTGCAGGATGCGGTAACGCTGTCACCGGTGGAGCTCGGTGCGCTGCGCGACCATGGCGAACAACTGGCACTGTGGATCCGCTTGGAACCGGACATCGTGTTCGCGCAGAAGTCCGACCCCATCGAATTCACATTGCGCACGCTGACGCAAAGCCTGGACGCCTACCGCGGTGGAGACCTTGAGCAGGCGCAGGCGCTGTCTGTGACTGCATACCTGGAAGGTTTCGAACTGAGCGAGGCGCCGCTGCGAAACGTCGCACCGGAACTGATGCAGCAGACCGAGCAGGCAATGATGGACTTTCGCCAGGGATTGCGTACCGGCATCCCGCTGCCGGAGGCTGAATCACGTCACGCAAGGCTTGCGCAACTTCTGCAGCAATCGCACAGCGCCCTGGCGCAACGGTCAATGTCGGCTGGTGTCGCGTTCACCAGTTCCCTGATCATCCTGTTGCGCGAAGGGCTGGAGGCCATCCTGGTCCTGGC
>CAYMXG010000366.1:0-2836 GCA_964394115.1 uncultured Enterobacteriaceae bacterium
GCGACAGCCCGCTGGACATGGAACGCACCTCGCCCAGTTTCCTGCGCGGCGACATCCACGGCGTGGCGCCCTACCTCTACCAGTTCGGCGCCCACCGGCCGACGCCGGACCTGGGTAACAACACCGTGCCCGGTGTTGAGCGACTTTATCTCGTGGGCCCGTTCCAGCACCCCGGCGGCGGCGTGTTCGGCGCTGGCCGGGGCACCGCCATGCGCATGTGCAGCGATCTCAAGATCGATTTCGACAAGATCGTGAAGGCAGCGAAATGAAAGTCTATTCGCAGGATGGAAGCGAACTGATGCAGGTCGAAGCCCTGGAACGTGACGGCAATGACCTCGTGATCAAGGGCAAGGTGTTCGGTTCCATGCCCATGTCGGCGCGGTTGAAGCCCGAAGAAGCGCGCAAGGGATTGAAACTGCTGAGCCCGAGGATCATAGGATTCCTGGCGACTCTGCTGTTCAGACGGTAGATCGTAGGGTGGATTAGGCGCGGCAGCAGCCGCGCCGTAATCCACCAAACGTGCTTTCAACAACTCTGACATCTTGGTTTCGGCGCTGCGCGCTTATTCCACCCTGCTGTCCCTATAGCCACGCCAATCAAAGTTCGGGCGTGAGCGCTCTGAACTGAAGTCGGTGCGCTATAATTTCGCTATGACTCAGGTGACTCCCGCAGAAGTCCGCGACTATCTGGCTGGCCTTGCCCTTGCCAGCGAGTATGAAATCGAGGAACTGCGCAATACTCCGATCGAAACCAAGCTTCGGCAAGTCTGGGCGCTGATGGGCTCCTCCGCGCTGTTCGAGGATTCTGCGCCGCGGGAAGCCGGTGTCCGCGAAACGCGGGAACGATGGGCGAGACTGCACCGGGCTCTCTGTACCTAAGCGTTCCGGAGGTATTCCTCAAGGTCCCGGCCGATCTGACAAACTGGCTGGAAAGCGCCAACGCTCCCGCAATGGTGGTCGGCGGTATCGCTGCCTCGATACTCGGCCGGCCGCGAGCGACACGAGATATCGAAGTCTGGCCTTCGTGCCGGAAGAGCGATGGACTGCATTGCTGGCTGAGGCCTGGAACCATGGAATTGGCCGTCGCATCGAACAGCCGCTGGATTTCGCAAGACGCACACGGGCTCTTCTTCTTCGACACGCTGATTCCGGAATCGACATAGACATTATCCTCGGCCGATTGCCTTACGAAGAAGAGGCCATAGCGCGCGGCGAATTCCACGATCTTGCAGGCGTACGCGTGAAGCTGCCGCAGGTCGAGGATCTGATCATCATGAAAGCAATCGCGCAGCGCCCGCACGATCTGCGCGACATTGAGGGGCTACTGGACGCGCATCCCGAGGCGAACATCGGTCACGTTCTTCAGTGGGTCCGGGAGTTTTCCATGGCTATGAGCATGCCTGACATTCTTGACGGCCTCGAAAGACTGCTGGCGCAGCGCAAACCTCGACGCGGTTAAGGACTCGTCCCGCCGAGACGGCATGGCGGGTTAGGCGCGTAGCGCCGTAATCCACCGAAATATGCTTTCAACAACCCTGACGCTCTGATTTCCCTGCACAACCAGCCCTTCCGGGGTATTGATTTGCATAGCCTCCCGGTGCAATCTCTTCACACTATATCTATAGCAAAATCCAGCGCCTTTTCTGAAATCACTAACCTGGACCTCGGCACCAACGCACATGCCCAAACCGCGATCCAATCGCACATTAGTTGTGGGTTTCGCGTGGTTTGATCGAACGCAGTGGCACCACCTTACCGGGGTCGTCGATGATCGCAACGAACTCGATGATACATTTGAAAAGTGGGAACAAAATGCTCTTGATGCTCTTCGACGTCTCGAACGCCAGGGCCAGCGGGCCGTGAAGGTTCACATTGATGTCGACGCGTTCGTTGCGTGGTGCAAAGGCAGGGGGTTTCCTGTCAACGGAACCTCCCGCGCCGAGTACGTATCGTTCGTATTACAACAACCCAATGGGAAGGCCGAGGTTTAACCACCGCATCGAGGCGGACCGTCGCCGGTGTCGCTTCGCGACAATGGCTCCGTCCGCTCATACGGGACGCTAGAACCATTCCAAACACAATGGCCAAGAAGATTTCGAGCCCGACACTTCAGGTCAAGGTGACGCTGGAAGGCATAAGACCGCCTATATGGCGGCGCCTGCTGATCCCGAGCGACATTTCACTGCGCAAGTTCCACGACATTTTGCAGATCGCCTTTGGATGGACTGACTCGCATCTGCATATGTTCGTGGCCGGGGAAGAGAGATACGGGATGCCGGATCCCGACGGAGAGCTTGACTGGAGGAAGAACGATGCCCGCGTGAAACTCGGGCAGTTGCTGTTAAAGCCGAAAGACTCCCTCACTTACGAATACGATTTCGGTGATAACTGGACCCATAGAATTGTGGTCGAGAAAGTCGTCGCGGAATCGGCGCCGGCAAAGGTATCGAGCTGCATAGGTGGTGCCCGGGCCTGTCCGCCCGAAGACTGCGGTGGACCGTGGGGTTATATGGAATTCCTGAAGGCGATAGGAAACCCGCGTCACCCGGAGCACAAAGAGATGCTGGAATGGGCCGGCGGCGCATTCGATTCAGAAATTTTTGACGTTGAGGCGGTAAATCAGGAGCTTGCTGACTAAAACTGCGGACTCCGACAAGCGGCTCTGCGGCAGCGGCTCGCCGCGCCCAGATCGTGGAGAACGTCAACTCTACCACGATGGTGGCCGGCGAATTGTCCATTTCGGCGTAATGTGCTACATTTGTCGCACATTAACCCCGGGGCCTGGAACCATGGCTACTGCACCGCTGCGAAAGTCGGGGGGGTCCGTCACCGTCACG
>CAYMXG010000367.1:0-2822 GCA_964394115.1 uncultured Enterobacteriaceae bacterium
TCCTGGGTCTCGGCCACGCGATCCGCCTCCGAGTCCACATTGAACTGTTCCTTCAGTTCATTGATGCGTTGCTGCTTCTCGAAGGCAACGCGTGTATCCGCGATCTTGGTTCGGGTTTCCAGCAGCAGGGGCAGTTCGGGCACAAATCGTTGCCCGCGTATGGCGAGGTCGTCAGCGGCGTCGAATCGGCTGGATTGCAGCAGTGCCACTGCCTGTTGCGCGTACTGCGTGCCGATGGTCTCCTTATATCCCTGCAGCATGGGGGTAATCGTGGGGTCTTCCTTCTGCAAACTGTCCAACTCGCGGATGCTCGCAAGCACATCGCCTTCCCATGCCGCGTCTGCGGTGTTCGGTGCGGCAAGTTTCCCGTCGATAACCTGTTTGTTTGATGCGACGATCTGTTGCGCCGCCTGCGTGCGTTCAGCACCTTTCAGGTGCGCAAGCTTGAACTGGGTCAGCTCGCCGTTCAGGCGCATGGCTGACAGCAGACCGCCATACTGGGCCACCACAGCGTCTGCATCTGCCCGGGTTCCTTCCTTCAACACGCGCGCCAGTTCCTTTTCCGCAGCGGCCTTGGTTGAATCCGCCAGCGCCTTCAGTGCCGGAGACTCTTCCGGCGATGCCATCGAACCCAGCTCGGTAATGGCCGCCGCGTGGGGCTGCAGGTCGGCCAATGTTGCCACCTGCACCTGGCTCAAGCCCGTGGACAGTTCCGCCACGCGCACCGTGTGCTGAACCTTGGACCGCAGATCGGTCAGCGGCGCATTCGCCGGCGCCACCTTCAAACCGGATTCGATCAGGGCCAGGGCTTTCGGGTAGTCGCCGCCGGTAAAAGCCTGATCAGCAGCAAGGCGATACGCATTTTCCAGGCCTGGATCCTTCAACAGGGGATGGTTCGGATCGATGCGCTTGCGGATCGTGGCCAGGATCACCTGCGTGACGTCCAGATTGGCGTAGTCTTTTTTGGCCTTGATGAACTGATCATATAAATCGGAGATCTTTTCCTTCCGATTCTTGGCGACTTCCTTTTGCTGCGCCAAAAGGAATGACGAGTCCGGATACAGACTTGCCACCTCGGTCAACAATCCCTCTGCCGCAGGAAATTCGTAGTTCTCGCCGCCGATGTTTATGCGCTGGGCGATTTCCCCGGCGAAGTAGCGCTGAATCGCTTCCTTGGCGCCGTCCGCGATGTCCTTGCGGTCCTGTGCCTCCATCCCCTTGAGTTCGCCCAGTTTGGCAACCATGACTTGCTTGTCGCCGCCGGACAGCTCGGCGACCACGGACGCAATTTCCCGCTTGTGAAAGTAGCCGATCAGCGCCGGCGTTGACATCACGCCTATAACCACGGTGGCGGCCGCGGCCCAGAAAAACGGATTCTTATGCAGGTTCGCCTTACCTTCGAATTCCTCGATGAAGTGCTCGACCTTGGGGCTGCGATCCTCGCGCTTATAGGCAACGGCGCGCCGCAGCGCCCGGTTTTGTTTTTTGTTCAGCCCCTTGACCAGCGGCGGGACCAGGCCATTGTCCCGGGCCGTCGTGGCCGGCAATTTGTTGAACGGATGATTGCCGGTCAGCAATTCATAGGCGACGCATCCCAGCGCGTAAATATCATCGCGCGGATCGGGTTCCTCGCCCTCGAGCATTTCCAGACTGGCATAGGCCGGGGTAAGGGCGCCGAGTTTGCCCGGGTCAAACAGCGTTTTTTCGCCTTCGCCCCCCAGCGGGTTCTTGACCGCCCGGGCAATGCCGAAGTCCAGGGTCTTGACGACACCGTCATTGCACATGAATGCGTTGCCGGGTTTGAAATCGGAGTGCACCAGGCGACGCTCGTGGGCGTACTGCAAGGCGGCGCTCAGTTGTTTGACGATGGTGAATGCCTCGGGGAATGGCAGACCACCTTGTTTCTTGACCACCTTCTTGATGTAGGTGTTAAGTGGCTGGCCCTCCATCAACTCCATGGTGATATATACCGGGGTGCCCCGACCGCCGATACGGTCGAAGTCGTAAACCGTGGCGATGTTCGGATGCGCCAGTTTCTGCTGGCGGCTGGATTCGCGTTGCAGGGCTATGAAGGCTTCCGGATGGGATTTGAAATCCTCATTCAGCAGCTTGATGGCCATGTATGGGTTGCGATCACGGGCCTCCTGCTTCAGCAGGTCGAGTCCCTTGTACACCTTGCCCATGCCGCCGATGCCCAGTACTTCGAGCAATTGGAATCGTTCCTTGATGACTGACCCGGGGCCCATTTCCTGGGCCATGGCTGCCTCGGAGGAAGTGGCCGGAGTTTGCCACTGGGTTCCCGTGGGTCCGGTGGCTGAAGGAGAGGAGGGCGGGCCTGAGTCATCAAAGGAGCCGGAACTCAAATCAAAATCCACGCCAGCGGTTTGCTCCTGGGGCATAACCTGGGTCCGGTCGCCGGCCGGGGCACCGCCGCTCCCGCCCTTGATCTCGGTTACTTCCTCGTCGGGGCTTACCGCGCCTTTGTTCTTGATGGCGGTGATTTCCTCACTGGCATCCGCTGCACCACCGGCTTTCCCTTTTACCTCCGTTACGGCCTCGCTTTCATCCAAATCTGCAGCGGGCGCCGCGGCACGCAATGGCGTCGCGTCGCTTTCAAAATTCGCGTCCCGGTCAAATACCGTCGCCTCTTCACCGGCACTTCCGGCATCCTCGGTCTGGTCTGCATGCGCGCGGCGGAACTGGTTGATCTGCCGCTTCAGGGCGGCATAGGCCCGGTCATCTATGCGTTTTCGCGCCAACGCGTCGTCAAGGTAAGTCAGGAGGCGCGTCGCATGTTGCGGCGCCTGGCTGAGCAGCTTTTC